>NZ_JAHZMK010000106.1:0-1243 GCF_020387775.1 Photorhabdus antumapuensis | reverse complement strand
TTAAATGCCGGTCGTGAAATTGCTGCCGACCGGGTTAAATTAGCGGCAAATAACAATCTGACCCTCAGGGCGGGCAACGGTATCACTGCCGGTCAAACTGAGCTGAAAGGGGAAAATGTAGAGCTTCTGGCGCGCGAAGGTGATATCAGGATGCCGATGGGCGGGGATAATTCGCGTATTTCGGCCGGCAATAATGTGCAGATGTTCGCGAGTCACAAACTGGATCTCCAGGGTATTTTATTCGATAAAGCCAACAACATGACGTTAAATGCGGGTCATGAAATTGCTGCCGACCGGGTTAAATTAGCGGCGAATAACAATCTGACACTGATTGCGGGCAAAGATATCACCGCCCGTCAGGCCGAGTTAAAGGGGGAAAATGTAGAGCTGCTGGTGCATGAAGGCGACATCCACATGGGATGGAATCAGTCTGATACATTATTACCCTCAATTTCGGCCGATAATCATTTGCGCATTTCAGCCGGCAACGATCTGGATCTCTTCGGAACCCAGTTAAATAAATCACACAATCTGACCTTAAGTGCGGGCCGTAACTTGAATGCCAGTCGAAGTCAATTGAACGCTGCGGGCAATATTCATCTGTTGGCGGGAAATGATTTAATGTTGCGCAGAGCGCGAATCAGTGCCGGGCAACAAGTTATGCTTAGTGCGGGTCACGATATTGATCTGTCTCGTCCTAATACGCCGGAGGCGTCAGAGAGTCTGTTTTATTTATCCGAATCATATGGATTAGACAAACTCGCTGAATTAAAAGAACGAATGACCCCGGTTGATTTATCCGAATTAAGCACGCAAGTGACGGCGGGTGATCACCTGCAACTCAGTGCGGGGGGCGATATCGCGGGGATGGCGAGATTAACCTCGACGCAGGGGAATATCTCGGTTAACGCCGGCCGGGATTTAGTGTTCTCTGCCCAGAAATATTCGCCGATTAATGATGGCGATAAACACGCCCTTTATGCCACCGGCGCCGTCAACGCGGCTCAACATCTCACTTTAGTTGCCGCAGGCAACCTGCTGACTGCCGGAACCCGTTTGACATCCGGCCGTGATATGTGGCTTTCCGCGGGTGGGAATATTCGCTTTGAATCGCGACAAGAATTTATTCGCGAGGGGAATATTGAGCGCTTTACGCAACACGCCAGCCGGCTGAACAGTGGCGGCGCATTAACCATTCGCTCCCAGGGCAGTATTTTATTTCAGGCGACGGCGTTAATCGCCA
>NZ_JAHZMK010000105.1:0-1043 GCF_020387775.1 Photorhabdus antumapuensis | reverse complement strand
TTTGAACGTACAAAACCGCACGTTAACGTTGGTACTATTGGCCACGTTGACCACGGTAAAACTACCCTGACTGCTGCTATCACTACTGTACTGGCTAAAACCTACGGTGGTAACGCTCGTGCATTCGACCAAATCGATAACGCGCCAGAAGAAAAAGCGCGTGGTATCACCATCTCTACTTCTCACGTAGAATATGATACCCCAAGCCGTCACTACGCACACGTTGACTGCCCAGGCCACGCCGACTATGTGAAAAACATGATCACCGGTGCGGCTCAGATGGACGGCGCGATCCTGGTAGTTGCCGCGACTGACGGCCCAATGCCACAGACGCGTGAGCACATCCTGTTAGGCCGTCAGGTAGGCGTTCCTTACATCATCGTGTTCCTGAATAAATGTGACATGGTAGACGACGAAGAGCTGCTGGAACTGGTTGAGATGGAAGTGCGTGAGCTGCTGTCTCAGTATGATTTCCCAGGCGACGACACGCCAGTAATCCGTGGTTCTGCTCTGAAAGCACTGGAAGGTGATGCAGAGTGGGAAGCCAAAATCATCGAACTGGCAGAAGCCCTGGACAGCTACATCCCAGAACCAGAGCGTGCAATCGACCAGCCATTCCTGCTGCCAATCGAAGACGTATTCTCTATTTCAGGCCGTGGTACCGTGGTGACTGGTCGTGTAGAGCGCGGTATCGTTAAAGTGGGTGAAGAAGTTGAAATCGTGGGTATTAAAGACACGACAAAAACCACGTGTACTGGTGTAGAAATGTTCCGCAAACTGCTGGACGAAGGCCGTGCGGGTGAGAACGTCGGTGTTCTGCTGCGTGGTACCAAGCGTGACGAAATCGAACGTGGTCAGGTATTGGCAAAACCAGGTTCAATCAAGCCACACACCACTTTCGAATCAGAAGTTTATATTCTGAGCAAAGACGAAGGCGGCCGTCATACACCGTTCTTCAAAGGCTACCGCCCACAGTTCTACTTCCGTACAACTGACGTGACCGGGACTATTGAACTGCCAGAAGGCGTGGAAATGGTGATGCC
>NZ_JAHZMK010000104.1:585-1444 GCF_020387775.1 Photorhabdus antumapuensis | reverse complement strand
GATTTTGCCAGCACCTATCAGCGCTGGCAAAATAATGGTGCTCCCTTAGGGGACGAGGCATACCATATTTTAAAAACTTTAACCCTAGGAAGATTACCTTCTGCTGCAACAGGTATTGGTAATATGCGAATTGCTACCGCACAGCAACGTATTGAAGTAATTGGTGAATCTGGCACAGAATGGAATACGGAAGTGATTATTAGTAATCAGTTAGTGTATGTGCCTTATACTGGAGGAAAAATTTGAATAAACTCTGACTTTAATCATGAATATAGGAAAATATCGATTAAAAAATCTCAGATTTAATCTGTAATGATAAAGAATAAAAATAACACTATCAAAATAAACATTAATTTAAGTATTTTTCCTAATTTTTATTTCATTAAAACGAAAAGCCCATAATCATTTAACATTACACAAAAGGTGATATAAATGGAAAAAGAATATAATCCGTATAATTCAGAAGCCAATTTAAAAAACACTAACATTAAATCAACGGGTCCTTCAGCCGATGATTTAAAAAATCGTTTTAAAGAAGGTAGTATTCCATTACAAACCGATTATGCAGACCTAATTAATATTGCTGATATTGGCCGCAAAGCAACCGGGCAAGCACCCGGACAATCAGGAGAGCCAGGTGATGGTTTGAGTTTGACAGCTGATGGAGCTTTGCAGACAGTTGTTAATTCAACTGGTGGACTGCATTTTGATCAAAAAGCGTTAGCAATTAAACCTTACAATGGGATTAACGCTAATAATAATGGTGTTTCAGTCAAAGCAGGTAACGGTATTACGGTTAATTCAAGTGGTGTCAGTATTGATCCCAACAAAGTACTTCCCAGAGGAATGATTGTGATGT
>NZ_JAHZMK010000104.1:0-545 GCF_020387775.1 Photorhabdus antumapuensis | reverse complement strand
GAAGTCGTTTTGTCATGTGTGGTGAAACGATTTCTGAGACAGGAAAAAGCAGCAGTAAAGCCAGTGGGAGTGGTAATGGAAAAAACTTTTTCAAAGATACAGCATCAAAGACAATTTCGGTAAGTGTTACTGTGGAATATACTATATTGAAAGAAGCACACATACCTAGTCATAAACACATTGGGGGTATGTCTTACTATCTTAGTAATGGATTGAAATACAATCATGCTTCTGATACCCAAACCACATATCAAATAAATAATTCCAGCAATATCTCAGATAGTGCAATATGGAAGAATCCTTCATCAGGGGCAAATTATTATGCCTACACATCAAACACAGGAGAAGGACAAGGACATAATCACCAAGCAACAGCATCATCATCTTCACATAATCATAGTATTGATGTAATTCCGCCTTACTATTTATTAGCCTTTATCATGAAACTTTAATTCCATTCCATAAATACAGATTTAAATTATCTATCATTTGCTAATGACAAAAGAGATATTAATATGGCTCAGGAGCCAAATCTGTTAAATCGG
>NZ_JAHZMK010000103.1:0-1325 GCF_020387775.1 Photorhabdus antumapuensis | reverse complement strand
CCGGCCGTTGTAAAAATAGTTGACGGACGTCATTACAACTTAATTTTTTCCATCCAGGAAGTTGATTGATAACTGCACCCAGCCATTGATCTATTATCAATTGTTTTTCTGGTTCAATAGAGATTGATTCACTGTTTTCATCAGCCATTAGTCCACACAGAAGGTTATTTAGGGTCTTTCGTTCTGACGGTACCTTTTCAGTTCCCCAAATCAGATAATCAAGGGAATTAATTGCATCAAACTGGGCCTGACGATGGATAAATTTTTTCTCCTTAAGTAGGTCAAGCTGATTGAACAGCGTGGGCAGCATCGGCCATAGAATTAATATGCCAGCATTATTGATTTGGCACAATTCAGGTAATAAAACGGTTTTAGAGTGTGGTAGGTTAATCGTTCGAAGCGGGTTATTGTTATTTACTCCTGTAATGAAAGTGTTATCTGACGCTGATTGTGCGTCAGAACTGTTCTTATCTAATTTATCTGAAATGAAGTATTCTGATAAGTACTGGTATTCATCAACCGATAAATATTTTTTACAGAGTTGTGAAACAGGAATAGTTTGCCAGAGCTGTTTTAACCAACTATTTAATGGAAACTTGTGAGTTATAGTTTGGTGAAATAATTCAATAATAGGTGCTGCATTAAGTTTACCGTTATTCAGTTCAGTGGTGATGCGTGATATGACTTTCGCATCGAGTTTAGGTATTTCCTGTGTATTGTGCTGCTGCATGTATCCCAGTGCATTGAGTATCAATTGTCCGAGTGAGGCTGGTTCCTGCTGATATTGTGGTCCGTTGGTGTTTTCGGATAATCTGCGATTGATAGCGCTTAATAAAGCCGATTGTTTGATAGCCAAGAGTCGTTTTAAACCCTGTTCAGACAAACAGCTTTTTGCTAATAGTAACGCGGATTTGTTTTCTATTTGTGTTAATTGATTTATTAATTTTTTGATATCGTTATTTCTATTATTTTCTATTGCCTCCGTTAGATTTAATGGGGAATGTTTTTGATATAAAAAGTGAATAAAATTCTCTACATCAATTAAATTGTTATCGCCAGATATGGAAGGCTTATCGGTAGTTTGATTTGATATTGTTTCATTCAGTAGAATTTCCTCCCTATGGTTGTTTATCTGATATTGGCTAAATGCTTTATTCAGCGCAGCCTTTAGGCGAGCAGGAAACAATGAATTAAAATCATGGAAACTCATTGCGCCCAGATTCAGGGTTAATGTCTCTAAAGAGATATCTTGATGAATGTTATATTCATTAAAATATGAATTAAATAAGTTGTGTATATTGGCTTGATTAAGCAGGGAGCCATGC
>NZ_JAHZMK010000102.1:0-1082 GCF_020387775.1 Photorhabdus antumapuensis | reverse complement strand
TTATCGGTTTCTATCCGACTCGCTTCTAATGTCACTTCATCTTTTGCCCTCAGGTTAATATCACCCCCGGCCGTAAATTCCGTGACTTTGTTGGTATGCTTGATGTGTATTTTATGCTCTGTCTTAGCACCAAATACTTGGCACGATTTTATGGGACCAAAACCTTTGCAGCTTTTCTCCGTTTCTTCCCGCCTATAGACCTCCTCCATTGCCTGCGCATAGAGAAAGCCGCCGGTTGCCGCGATATCCATCACGCCTTTGGCGATTAACGCCGTCGCCTGGAATAAAATACTGCCCTGGGAGCGAATGGTTAATGCGCCGCCACTGTTCAGCCGGCTGGCGTGTTGCGTAAAGCGCTCAATATTCCCCTCGCGAATAAATTCTTGTCGCGATTCAAAGCGAATATTCCCACCCGCGGAAAGCAACATATCATTGCCGGATGTCAAACGGGTTCCTGATGTCAGCAGGTTGCCTGCGGCAACTAAAGTGAGATGTTGAGCCGCGTTGACGGCGCCGGTGGCATAAAGGGCGTGTTTATCGCCATCATTAATCGGCGAATATTTCTGGGCAGAGAACACTAAATCCCGGCCGGCGTTAACCGAGATATTCCCCTGCGTCGAGGTTAATCTCGCCATCCCCGCACTGAGTTGCAGGTGATCACCCGCCGTCACTTGCGTGCTTAATTCGGATAAATCAACCGGGGTCATCCGTTCTTTTAATTCAGTGAGTTTGTCTAATCCATATGATTCGGATAAATAAAACAGACTCTCTGACGCCTCCGGCGTATCAGGACGAGACATATCAATATCGTGACCCGCACTAAGCATAACTTGTTGCCCGGCACTGATTCGCGCTCTGCGCAACATTAAATCATTGCCCGCCAACAGATGAATATTGCCCATAGCGTTCAATTTCCCCTGGCGGGCATTCAGGTTACGGCCCGCACTTAAGGTCAGATGACGGGATTTATCTAACCGGGTACCGAAGAGATCCAGATCGTTGCCGGCTGAAATGCGCAAATGATTATCGGCCGAAATTGAGGGTAAGGAGGTATCAGGCCGATTCCATCCCATGTGGATGTC
>NZ_JAHZMK010000101.1:1416-1615 GCF_020387775.1 Photorhabdus antumapuensis | reverse complement strand
TCCCGGTAATAAAGATCACGGTGCCGTGCCGGGAAGGTGTTTAATAAGCGTTTGGTTGTTTCTAATAGTTTTAAAAAAGCCAGTACAAAAACTTGATGTGCGGGTAAAAGGCCATCCGCTTTGTTAGCATGTTGGTAAATATCGGCTAATTGCTGAGGATTATTTTCTTGAATAAAGTAAAAACTATCCCAGAACTGTT
>NZ_JAHZMK010000101.1:623-1307 GCF_020387775.1 Photorhabdus antumapuensis | reverse complement strand
GTTATTTGAATATATTCCTGATAGTTTTTCAGGAGATCGTTGTTATTTAAAAATAAGGTTGAAGAGGTTATTTATCCGGCACTGACAGTATATTGACTGGCAATAAGACGGCCTTTTCCCATACTCGGCGTTGTCACATCTGGACCTGTTGATGGATTATTAGCGGGTTGGGTCGGGGTAAAACGGGCAGTAAATTGTTGCCCGACCATGATCACCGTGGCGGGAGTGCGGCAATAGTTTACTTGCTGGCTGGCATCTAATTGAGCAATGGTGACTATTCCCATGCCGGGTACGGGATGGCTAGGGGTAATATATTGTGCTTGAAGCTGTACTTTTTTTTCATCACCCGCAATAACGATTTTTTTGCCCTGGATTTTGGCGTGTCCGCTGCCCCGAATGGTCGCCGGCCCCAGGATGGTAACTTGCCGGTTGCCAAATAACGGTTCGAATAGCAGGTTGTCGCCATCAACCACCAGTTGTTTACTCATAGGCTCACCCGTACTTGCCCTTCGTTAACCTCAAGGACGCCTTCAATCTGCTGGTTGATGTCGCTGCCTCTCAACGCATAGCTAACCTGAACGTGCAGGGTATTGGGCAAGTTTGTTCTCTGGTTTATTTGAATCTCGGTAATTTCGGCGCGTGGTTCATAGCGCAATACCCGTTCTTCAATGCGGGTTTGAATTT
>NZ_JAHZMK010000101.1:440-609 GCF_020387775.1 Photorhabdus antumapuensis | reverse complement strand
AATCATTCAGACCACAGCCATAGTCTTCACGCATAATCCGTTCACCGGGTTCAGTGAGAAAAAGAATATTCACACTCTGGCGGACATTTTCTGCCCCCTCCGTCATGATGACGCCAGATTGTATTTCAGGCGGGTTGTCATTGATAAAAAACTGTGGCGGAAATGCCCA
>NZ_JAHZMK010000101.1:210-362 GCF_020387775.1 Photorhabdus antumapuensis | reverse complement strand
TTTTCGCCCCTTTAATATCAACGCCAGATTTTCCGGCGGCGGAGAGGGATTTTTCAGCTTCTATTTTAATTTCTTGCGCATGAGTAATGAGATTCTGAGTTGAATTAAGCGTGATATCTTTATCTTGTTGCAGAGATACGGTATTTTTTCCG
>NZ_JAHZMK010000101.1:0-174 GCF_020387775.1 Photorhabdus antumapuensis | reverse complement strand
TATTCAATGCGAGGGTTTTATTTTGATTATCGAAGGCTAATGCTTGCTGATTATTCCCTTGTTTGATCACCAAAGTTTTTACCGGATTTTTTTCACTCGGCTCTAACGGGGATTTATTTTTCGGGTTGTGCATAGAACCTAATATTACCGGGAAACGGGGATCACATTCAAAGA
>NZ_JAHZMK010000100.1:0-2473 GCF_020387775.1 Photorhabdus antumapuensis | reverse complement strand
ATACCGACCATGCTAACAATGCACTGAGCCCTATCTTTGACAAAGAGAAAGAACAGCAACGACTGAAACAGGCCCAACTGATTGGCGAAATCAGTGCGCAGGTGATTGATATCGCCAGTACCGAAGGAGCCATTATCGCCACCAAAGCGGCCCACGCTAAACTGGAGAATATCAGTGAACCGGATAGAAAAGCGGCCATAAAAGTCCTGGAGGATAAAGGTAAAACCGACATCACCCCGGAACTCATTAAAGACCAGATTTACAAAACCGCCTATCATCAGGCATTGAATGAATCTGGTTTTGGCACCGGTGGCAAATACCACACCGCTTTACAGGCGGCCACTGCCGCCATTCAGGGACTCGCGGGAGGCAATATTGGTCAGGCACTGGCGGGCGGCGCTTCCCCTTACCTGGCCGGGGTGATTAAAGACCTGACCACCGACCCGAAAACCCATCAAGTGGATGTCGTAAGTAATACCCTGGCCCATGCGATTCTGGGGGCAGTAGCGGCCGAAGTCAGCGGTAACAATGCGCTGGCAGGTGCAGCAGGCGCAGCGGGCGGGGAACTGGCCGCCCGGGAACTGATGAAGCACATTCACGGCGAAAATGTTAAAGTCAGTGACTTAAGTGAAGAGGAAAAACAGACCATCAGCACCCTCTCCACTCTGGCAGCGGGTCTGGCTGGCGGCATTGCCGGTGACTCCACCGGCAATGCCGTTACCGGGGCCCAGGCCGGGAAGAATGCGGTGGAGAATAACTATCTGAGTGTCAATGAGCTGGACAATTTTGCGCACCAAGCCCGAACCTGCGAAGGGGAAAGTTGTCAACAGGTGATCAAGGATATGGTGGAGACCAATATCCGTAATCAGCAGGAAATGATGGACTCCTGTAACAGCAACCCGAACCAGTGTGCACAGAAGTATGGTTATCTGGTTGATCAGTGGCCGGTGTTTGAGCGTACCCTCAAAAATATGGACCGGGATGGCACATTGCCGGTTGAGTTCAGAAATTACCTGTCTGCGGTGAATACGTTAGGTCAATCAGCCACAGGCAAGGTAGGCGAACTCGGCTGGACAAAACGCTTTGAAGCGATGGGCATGAGTAAGGAGACTGCCGCCGCGATGGCAATGACACTGCCTATTGTTGTTGAAGGCACCAAAGGGGCTAAGTCATCACCCGCAACATCGTCAAAAGCTTCGGGTGATAACAAAGGCAGCGACTGGAGTGTGGGCAAAGGTCAATATAGTCCGAAGGATCAGGGCACGGTAACAAATGTTGAGCATCCGACAGGTAAGTTTGATGAGAAGTCTGTGTCCAATGCTAATAAAGGGATTAGTATTGCTCAATCTGATAAGATAGCTGCTCAAGCACAGCAAAATCTCTTAAATGAAATTAATGGATTTACATCTAAGTCACAGGCAAGTAAGAACGCAACAATGGTTGGTGCATATGATCCAGTAACAGGGAAAATAGCTACAAGTAGTAGCAATGCTAAAATAACAGCGGAAGCATTACACCCAGACACTGTCAAATACATTGAAAAACAGTTAAATGTTAAGATTGGAGAATTCACAAGTTTTTGTAAAAATAAAGCTGGTGCTTGTGCTGAAGTTTCTGCTGCGGATCAACTGGTCAGACAAGGTGTAAACCCATCTAGAATTAAATTTACCGATGCACTAAGGCCCAGAGATGTCTGGAGGAAAGACCATATTCCTTCTGATGCTATAATTCCACCGTGTGCAAACTGTGCTGTAAGTTGGCCAAAAGGAAAATAGACATGACAATATTAAATGAAAGCTGGAAGCCAGAATTTGGAACAATATTTACTTGGTTTGCGATGGATAAGAATGGAAGAATTGCCGTGATGGTTAATAATTGTTTTGGGGATTTACCTAAAAAAATATTATCAATTAGCGATGCAGAGTTACTTCTTGATCAATTAACGGAATACATGTGGGAAGAATCATCACATTTTACTTATTATCCTCAAAATAAAAATGGATATTTTTCGGTTGATTTATATTCATCTTGGCGTAACAGAGATAATTTGTCTAAAACAAATATTTTTGAAAACCTTAAAAATAGTTTAGTTGAATCAGGTCATTACAGTGAAACCAATTTACCTGTTAATAAAGGTTTTTTTGTTTACCATGGTGTGGAAGGTAGTTATGAGGGAGAAGACTATCCAATAGGCTATGATGGTGAAACAAAAATGGGAGACTACTTTAGGTATCTGATGCCAACAATTTATGCATCAATTGATGACCTCCCTAAAGAGTTACACAGAGGCATTGCGATATCTGATACAGTAGATTTTACGGTTGATCGTTTACTAGATAATGATCTTATTAATACCTATTTCACGCGAATGTACTCAGAGTAAATAAAAATACAGCTCCCAGCCTGATTGAACCGTCCCCCCCGAAAGTTGGACATCCAACAAGTAGGGGAAAGTTCTCCATGAAGAAGTACA
>NZ_JAHZMK010000010.1:216471-216675 GCF_020387775.1 Photorhabdus antumapuensis | reverse complement strand
CGAGTCCACTCGGACGCACCAAGTCTACAAATGGCTCTTCTTGTTTTTATTATCTCCTCTCTTGGTCGTGCTTAATTTATTTCCCACGTCAAAATACGCCATTGTTTGTTTACAAACAGTTTACGCAATGAGCTATAACTCTTCTCTGTTAAGATTTGCATCATTTTTCCAGTTTACCGTTATAATTAATTGATATATACCTAA
>NZ_JAHZMK010000010.1:214355-216448 GCF_020387775.1 Photorhabdus antumapuensis | reverse complement strand
AAGTGAATGAATCCCCAGGAGCATAGATAACTATGTGACTGGGGTGAGTGAAAGCCGCCAACAAAGCAGCAGCTTGAAAGATGAAGGGTATAATCATTTTTCGATTCATTTCACAGAAATAAGTCTCTATAATACAGCGCAATTTAGGGTTGAATGGTTTCAGCTTATTAATTTGCCGAACACGGAAAAGTTACCAACAAAGAGGCAACTTGAAAGATAACGGGTATATACCTAATAGATTTCGAGTTGCAGCGCGGCGGCAAGTGAACGAATCCCCAGGAGCATAGATGACTATGTGATTGGGGTGAGTGAAAGCAGCCAACAAAGCAGCAGCTTGAAAGATGAAGGGTATATAAGCTCGCATAATTACATGTGCCTAACCTCACACGAAAAGCACCGCATGTCTTCTCCACCACTTATCCTTAATGATGTTGCGCAACGTTCAACACCACATGGTATCCGCGCAAACCATAAAGTGGGTGGTTCACTATTTTATTCAATTAAAACCTGTAGATAGATTGTCATGAAAAAAACCAAAATTGTTTGTACTATCGGACCAAAAACAGAATCCGAAGAAAAACTAACCGAACTGTTGAATGCCGGCATGAATATTATGCGCCTCAACTTTTCACACGGAGACGATGAAGAGCACGGCCAGCGTATTCAAAATATCCGTTCAGTTATGACTAAGACAGGTAAACAAGCCGCTATTTTGCTGGATACTAAAGGCCCTGAAATTCGAACTATGAAGCTGGAAGGCGGTAATGATGTTTCTCTAACCTCAGGTCAGACCTTCACTTTTACCACTGACACTTCCGTTATCGGTAATAAAGACCGTGTTGCTGTCACTTACAGTGGTTTCCCTGCGGATCTGGCTCCCGGTAATACCGTGCTAGTTGATGACGGCTTGATCGGCATGACAGTTAAAGAGGTTACTCAGTCAGAAGTTATTTGCCAAGTTTTGAATAACGGTGACTTGGGAGAAAATAAAGGTGTTAATCTGCCGGGTATTTCCATCAGCCTGCCTGCCCTGGCTGAAAAAGATAAGCAAGATTTGATCTTCGGTTGCCAACAAGGTGTTGATTTTGTCGCCGCTTCTTTTATCCGTAAACGCTCCGATGTTTTGGAAATCCGTGAACATCTGAAAGTGCACGGCGGTGAAAATATTCAAATCATCTCTAAGATTGAAAATCAGGAAGGTCTGAACAATTTTGATGAAATTCTGGAAGTTTCTGACGGGATCATGGTTGCTCGTGGTGATCTGGGCGTTGAAATTCCGGTTGAAGAAGTGATCTTCGCCCAGAAGATGATGATTCAAAAATGTAATATCGCTCGCAAAGTTGTTATCACTGCAACTCAGATGCTCGATTCTATGATTAAAAATCCGCGTCCTACCCGTGCTGAAGCTGGGGACGTCGCTAATGCCATTCTGGATGGTACTGATGCAGTTATGCTTTCCGGTGAAAGTGCAAAAGGCAAATATCCAATAGAAGCAGTGACTATCATGGCAACGATTTGTGAGCGTACAGACCGCGTCATGCCAAGCCGTATCGAAGCCGTCAATTGCCGTAACCTGCGTGTGACCGAAGCGGTGTGTCGTGGTGCGGTTGAAACAGCAGAAAAATTGGAAGCCCCTCTGATTGTGGTCGCAACCTATGGCGGTAAGTCGGCTAAATCCATTCGTAAGTATTTCCCTGGCGCCCCCATTCTGGCATTAACTACTAATGAAGTGACTGCCCGCCAATTACTGCTTGTTAAGGGCGTCTCTACCCAAATTGTTAAAGAAATCGCCTCTACCGATGATTTCTACCGCATTGGTAAAGAAGCGGCGTTAGCGAGTGGCCTGGCGAAGAAAGGCGAAATCGTGGTTATGGTATCTGGCGCCCTAGTTCCAAGTGGCACAACCAACACGTCGTCTGTTCACGTACTTTAATTTAATAGGTCGCTTTATTTCTGAAACACCGTCAATATGGCGGTGTTTCAGGGCATGTAATATCTGATTTTCTCCGCTAACTTAATGTAATATTAAATTATTTTCCCAATTATCATACTCATATATTTCTTCCCATTCTATCTATACCTAATAGATTTCG
>NZ_JAHZMK010000010.1:175757-214340 GCF_020387775.1 Photorhabdus antumapuensis | reverse complement strand
GGAGCATAGATAACGATGTGACACATATTTTTCAAAAATAATTCACACAGATAAAACCCTACGGTTATTCACCCAGACATTAACAACTTTAAAATATAATAATATACCTTTGTTATTTCTATTCACCTTGATTATCCCCTTCGTTCAATATCTTTTTATCATTGATATTATCTCTACCTTGCTTCCCTATCCATCTGACTAACGGCAAACCTAGATTATCACATGGTTCTATTAGTGTTCATATTCATGTAATAACATGCAAAAATAAAATGACTATAGATTAACTCACTCCTCAAAAATATGTCTTTTAATGCTATACCCTTTAATGCAATGTTATCAACAAATTCATCATCAACTACTATTTCTACAATCCGATCATTAATCACTATTATCGAATTAAATTTAACAAGAATAATATTTTATAAACGTCTTACACATTATTAATAAGAAATAACAACAGGAATAATTAATCAAAATTAAATAAAAATAGGAATATTATTAATATATTCATCACATGGAAAAATTATTCCATCCGCTTATATGCTAGTTAATATTAATAATAATGCCATTCTCTGTTTTCTCGCGGTCAGAAAATGGCTTAACCCTCAACAATGATGACATTTTCCAGCACTACATCATTTGTAGAGAACCCTCTTTACATATCATCAACATCTTTGCCTTGATCATGGCTCATCGAAAGCTTTACTGACTTCGCTTAAGTTCTGGAACTCACTTTTTGTTCCGGTTGTTTTCGCTTGAATCGAGCACAAGATATCTTGACGACTAAATATCGAAGCTTGCAAAAGTGCTATTTGTTGCAACGATTCGTAAACACCATGATCACGGCTGTAAAGCATGGCCCGTTTAACCCCGTTAATAGCAACTGGAGGTCGATCAGCAATATGCCGGGCAGTTGCGAGAGCGCCTTCAATTAATGTCGCCGTAGAAGAGAACACCTTTACCACCAGCCCCAAATCATGAGCCTGAACCGCACTCAGCGTATCCCCAGTCAGAGCAAGATAGCGAGCCATACCACCCGGGATCAAATGTTGCAGACGTTGAAGAATACCTAAGTCAGCCATCATACCAATATTGGTTTCTTCTATACGAAACTTCGCATTTTCAGCAGCAAAACAAAAATCGCATGCAGCAATTAAATCAAAACCTGCTCCAAGACAAGCGCCTTGTACGGCGGCAATAACAGGAAATCGAGCACGTTCCAATACGCTTATCGCCTCCTGCATTTGCAATAAGTTGAACTGCATCGCTTCCCGCTCAGTAGGATTAGTCGTATTAGCCTCTTTGCCAGAGGCAAAGATTTGCAGGTCAAGCCCACCACAAAATGTGTTTCCCTGTCCAGAGATCACCATTGCCCGCACTTCACCTGAACGACTAAGTTGCTCTATTGCCTCAGGAAATCGTTTCCAAAACCCAAGCGCCAAACTATTTGCCTTTTCAGGACGACTGAGTTGTAAATGAGCGACTCCGTTGTCAATGCTGATGTTAAAATATTCGTTAGATTGATCAGTTAACATAACAAACTCCTCTTACCAGTTTGAATTTGAGCCTAGGATTCAACCTGAATATTGTCAAGTTATTCATCTACAATAAGATTCAGTTAACAAATTTGTTTTAAGAGAAACCCTAAATTTATGTATAAAAAATGGCTTCATTAAAGAGATGTCCCGATGGTTCAATAGATGCAAGATGACCAAGATATTGTATTTTTTATTTATAAGAATTTTTAACTAAAATTATTTCGAAGAATATCATTCCCTCATGGAATAGGCTTTTTTTGATTAAAATGTTACTCAACGGTTTTGTTTTTTTACATTTAGATGAAAATTATCCGCTCACTAAAGAGAAAAATTGAAATAATTGGTTTTCATGATAAAAATTTATTCTCTTTCTAAAAAACTTTGTGTAATACTTACATGGCTACTTGGAGATTAACTTAAATCTAGAGGGTATTATAATGAATCGTACTAAAATTGTACTGGGTGCAGTAGTTCTGGCTTCTACTCTGTTGGCTGGTTGTTCAAGCACTGCTAAGGTTGACCAACTGACTTCTGATATTCAGACTCTGAATGCAAAAGTTGATCAACTGAGCAATGACGTGAACGCAGTACGTACTGACATTCAAGCCGCTAAAGACGATGCAGCTCGTGCGAATCAGCGTCTGGATAATCAAGTTCGTTCCTACAAAAAATAATTTTTTGTAATTATGTACAAAAATGGCGCACAATCCATCTGTGCGCCGTTTTTTTATCATCAGATTCTGTCAGATAAATATTCGCTGACTTCCTTGTCCGCAATAAAATATTAATTTTCCCGATAGATTGGCCCAGGCTGATATAACGGCGGTAATTTAAACGATTCAGATACATCGTTATTCACTGCCTGTTCTGCACCTTTAACATCGTCTTCCATCCGCACTATATTCTCTTCTGGTAAGTCCTGTTGTGTTTCAGGCTCTATACCTTTACTTACCAGCACCGGCATACCAGAACGACGTACCATCGCTTGTTCAACAATATTCTTATCTGTCTTGCTATTATCAATGAACTTGTTCAAATCGGCTGAGCGGACAATAGGTAATGTCTGTGGATCATCATCCTCTTTTTTAGACAACGGCTGATGTACTTCAATATAATGCTCACCATTTGGTTCTACAGAATACTTAACCGCTTCATTGATAATCTGTACTCGTGTTCCTCGGGGAACAGCGTTGAATAGCGCTTCAATATCATCAGGGCGCAAACGAATACAGCCCGAACTCACCCGCAGGCCGATACCAAAATCAGCATTAGTGCCGTGGATCAAGTATTCTCCGCGCCCGGCAGCTAAGCGCAATGCAAATGCACCCATAGGGTTTTCCGGGCCAGCAGGAACAACCGCAGGTAAAATAACCCCCTGTTCAGCATAATGTTTACGGATATTCTTAGTCGGCGTCCAAGTTGGATCTTTAATTAGCTGACTAACAGATGTTGTCATCACTGGCGTATTACGACCGAGTTGCCCAATACCAATCGGATAAACGATGACTTTGTTTTTTCCTTTAGGAAAATAGTAGAGTCTGAGTTCTGCAAGGTTAATCACAACCCCCTGCCTCGGTGTATCAGGCAACAACATTTGTGATGGAATAATCAGTTCAGAACCCTGAGCAGGCAAATAAGGATCGGTGCCTGGGTTAGCTTCCAGCATTGCCAATAAACCAATTTCATATTCGGCAGCAATGGCCTCTAAAGAACGTCCATCATCGGGTACAACCAATGTCGTATTTTCGCCAATTAAACGACTATTGGCCGCTGGCAAAGTATATTCCGTGGCACTGACTGTATTAGTTAGCCCACTGAACAATAACACGCCAATAAACGTTAAAACTCGTTTCATGCTTGCTTCCTGGAATGACTTCTGAATGTTATCGAATAAATTTAAGTGTAAAAGGTTGAAGCCTTATTGGCCGTACATATTATCAGTAGCGAAAGAAACACGTAAGACCGATATTTAAACCATTTTACTTGCCCTATTTCGGATGGCGCGTATCATCGCATGTAACCCCTGCGTGCGTGAGGGTGTCAGATGTTGCTCCAAAGACAATTTTCCAAAATATTCAGTCACATCCAAATCCAGAATCTCCTGGGGAGTTTTCTCTTGAAACAGGATAAAGACAATCGCAACCAATCCTTTAACAATAGCGGCATCACTGTCACCAATAAATTCCACTTTGTTTTGGTGATTCATTCTCAGCAGTATCCATACCTGACTCTGACAACCTGCAATTAAATATTCAGGCTGGCGTTGTTCGTCAGTAAGAGGAGACAACCTCGCCCCCAGTTCAATCATATAGAGATATCTTTCTTCCCAGTTCTGGCAACGGGAAAAATTATGTAACAATTTATTTACGTCGGGCAAACTTGCCATGACTTCTTCCTTATCACTCTTTCGATCTATAACCGGCTCAACCCAGTAACTTTTCTATTCGCTGCAATCCAACAACAAGCGCATCAATATCGTCTTGCGTAGTATAAATCGCCAATGACGCCCTACACATGCTGGAAACATGGTAATGCTCCATTAACGGAAGAGCGCAATGATGCCCGGTACGGATCGCTATTCCATATTGATCAAGGAAACTTCCCACATCATAAGCATGATGCTGGCCAAGGTTGAAAGCAATAACCCCCTGACGTTGCTCAGGGCCATACAATTTCAGGGTTCTGACCTCTTTTAGCCGTACCATCGCATAATCCATCAGTGCCTGTTCATGTTGCTGAATTTCATCCAGCCCAAGTGAAGTGACATAATCAACAGCAGCACCAAGCCCAATAATTCCCGCCATATTTGGGGTTCCTGCCTCAAATCGCCACGGTGGTTCTGCATAGGTTATCCCCTTTTGCAGGCTGACCTGTTTTATCATCGCCCCACCCCCTTCCCAAGGTGGCATAGCATCCAGCAGGGATTTGCGCCCATAAAGCACACCAATGCCTGTTGGGCCATATAATTTGTGGCTGGAAAAAACATAGAAATCACAGTCCAGATCCTGCACATCAACTTGCTTATGCATAATGGCCTGAGCGCCATCGACTAGAATATGTAACCAACTCCCCTGCTCATCAGCCAGTTTTCTTGCCTGTTTTATAATTTGACGTACAGGATTCACTGTGCCAAGCACATTAGAGAGATGAGTAAAAGAGAGTAATTTAGTACGTGAATCAATCAAAGAGGCTAAAACCGCTTGATCCAACTCGCCATTTTCATTCAATGGCCATACTCTAATTTCAAATCCTATCTGTTCTGCCAGCATATACCACGGAACAATATTGGCGTGATGCTCCATTTCAGTAATAACAATATTATCGCCATTATTGATAAATTTGCGGCCATAACTGTTAGCAATTAGGTTAATCCCTTCCGTCGTACCTTTAACGAATACAATTTCTTCATTACTTTGAGCATGAATAAATTGCGCCATCAGGTGGCGAACATCTTCAACCATCCGGGTAGCCGCAGAGCTCAGAGTATGGATTCCCCGGTGAACCGCCGCATACTGGTACAAACAGAATTCATTTTCTCGTTCAATAACCGAAACCGGCTTCTGAGCACTGGCAGCACTATCAAGATAAACCAGTCGATGCCCATTGACCTGTTGAGTTAACACCGGGAAATCTTGCCGCACCTTTTTTACAGAAAAAGTCATTTTGCCATTCTCGCTAAACGGTGCTTAATGTGTTTCATGACAACGGCCTTCAAGGATTCATCTTCAATAGATTCAGTCAGCTCCGCAGCAAAAGCAAATACCATCATATGTTCTGCATCATGTCGGCTGATACCGCGTGATTGCAGATAAAACAGTTGTTCTTCATCTATCCGACCAATGGTCGCACCATGACTGCATTTCACATCATCAGCGTAAATTTCCAGTTGGGGTTTGGTATCCACTTCCGCCTGTTTACCTAACAACAAATTGTTATTGGTCATTTTTCCGTCAGTTTTCAATGCATGAGGAGCCACTTTAATCATGCCGTTAAATACCGCTTTGCTCTGATCCATCACAATGGTTTTATGCAACTGGCGGCTTTCACCATGCCCCTTATTATGTTCCAAATAAGTACGAGTATCAGCGACCTCTTTTCCTTGTGGCAACAGTAAGCTGTTCAACAACAGATTCGCTCCTTCGCCATTCAACTTAACACTGGTATTGTGTCGGCCAAGCCCAGAACCTAATAAAAAGCTGGTGCTTTTTACTTGAGCATCACGACCAATCACAATATCGTTATGCGCAAAGTGATAACTTGCACTATTCTCAACCCCCAGTTTTATATGAGTGAAATGAGCATTATCCCCCACTTCCGCAGTTAATCGGCCTCCTGTCATATGAGGTTGCTGTCCATCAATACTGACGAAATGTTCAATCACGTTGGCACTGGCATTCGTGCCTACGGCAATATGGTAGCGGTAATGACTAGTATTCAATGCTTCACTACAATGACCACTGGTTATATTCAGCAGGTAAAGGGGCTTTTCTGCCATTTGTTCAGCCTTTAACGTAATAACCAAAGGCTGTTGAGCCAAACTCTCTGTCAGATGCAGAAAGATCTCACCCTGTATCGGCGCCGGAAGTCCACTTTTGTTATCCAGTAAATTTAGCTGATATGGGCCAAATTCACAGGAACTCAGTAAGGGTGAAAAACAACCATCCACCATAACGACACGCCAACAATCCATTGGAATCGCCAATTGTTCGCATTGTGCTACTGTCAATTCCCAAGTTTTGCGGCTGTATTGCTGATTTAACAATTTATCCAGCGGCGTATAACGCCAATCTTCGTGTTTGAATTGAGGAAAACCGGTTTGAGTGACCCGTTGCCAATGCAAACGGGCATGAGATGAATCCTCACCATGACGGCAATGATACAAATCAGCAAAACGTGCTAATGCTTGCTGGTTACGTTCTGCCACCTGACGCACCTTTTCAGCTCTTTCACTGTTGGTCAATAAGCCAGCCATAACCTTGTTCCTCCAACTTTTTCGCCAAACTGAAATCACCGGATTTAATAATTCGTCCCTGATAAAGTACATGCACAAAATCAGGTTTGACATAATCCAAAATACGTTGGTAATGGGTCACAATAATGAATGAGCGGTTTGGATCACGTAGAGAATTCACACCATTAGCCACAATTTTCAGTGCATCAATATCCAGCCCTGAATCTGTTTCATCTAGAATACAAAGTGTCGGCTCCAGCGCAGCCATTTGTAGAATATCATTACGTTTTTTCTCACCACCGGAAAAACCGACATTAACTGAACGTGTCAGCAAATCCGGTGGCATATCCAACAATTCAATTTTTTCTTCGATAAAATCGGCAAAATCAAAGCGATCCAGCGGCTCCTGATGGCGATATTGGCGGACTGCGTTCACTGCGGTTTGCAGGAAAAACTGATTGCTGACACCCGGAATTTCCACTGGATATTGAAAAGCCAGGAAAATCCCCTCCCCGGCTCGCTCTTCTGGCTCAAATCCAAGTAAATTTTTTCCTTTAAAGGTGATTTCACCATCATCGATTTCATACTCTTCACGGCCAGCTAACGTTGCTGATAATGTACTTTTACCGGAACCATTCGGCCCCATAATGGCATGAATTTCACCCGGTTTAACTTCAAGATTTAATCCTTTTAGAATTTCATTACCTTCAACACTGACTCGTAACTTTTTAATACTTAACATATTACATGCCTTCGAACGACTTAACGTTCTGTCATAAAAAAGGGAAACAGGGAAAACTCATCCGACACTGTGTTCAAGGCTGATCGCCAGCAATTTTTGTGCTTCAACGGCAAATTCAAGGGGAAGTTCAGAGAACACATCCTTACAGAACCCATTAACAATCATGGAAATCGCATCATCTTCACTGATGCCACGTTGTAAGCAATAGAACAATTGATCTTCACCAATGCGGGAGGTTGTCGCTTCATGCTCCAATTGCGCCGTATTGTTCTGTACTTCTACATAAGGGAATGTATGCGCGCCACATTCGGTACCAATCAACATGGAATCACATTGGGTATAGTTACGGGCGTTTTCCGCCCCCGGTAATATTTTGACTAATCCGCGATAACTGTTCTGACTACGGCCAGCCGAAATGCCTTTTGAAATGATGGTTGATTTGGTATTACGGCCAATGTGGATCATCTTGGTACCGGTATCTGCCTGTTGAGTACCGTTAGTCAGAGCAACGGAGAAAAACTCGCCAATCGAGTTATCCCCTTTCAGGATCACACTGGGATATTTCCAAGTAATTGCGGAACCTGTTTCCGATTGAGTCCAAGACATTTTGGCATTTTCACCTTCACATAACGCCCTTTTAGTCACAAAGTTGAGAATTCCCCCGGCACTGTCACCCCCGGAAAACCAGTTCTGGACAGTGGAATATTTCACTTCGGCATCTTTATGGATAATCACTTCGACAACCGCAGCATGAAGCTGATAGCTATCACGCACCGGTGCGGAGCACCCTTCTATGTAGCTGACATAACTGCCTTCATCAGCAATCAAGATAGTACGCTCAAATTGGCCCGTTTTCGCTGCGTTGATACGAAAATAGGTGGATAGCTCCATTGGGCATCGAACTCCTTTCGGTACATAAACAAAGGTACCATCAGAAGCAACTGCGGCATTCAACGCGGCAAAAAAGTTATCGTGGCTTGCAACCACGCTGCCGAGGTATTTACGGACCAATCCGGGATATTCCTGTATCGCTTCACTAAATGAGCAGAAAATAATACCTTCTTTCGCTAACTTATCCCGATAAGTTGTTGAAACAGAAACAGAGTCAAAAATAGCATCTACCGCAACAGCTTCACCTTCCCGTACAGGAACACCCAACTTATCAAATGTTTCTTCAATTTCCGCAGTTAAATAGCTATTAGCTTGCTCCGCTCCTGATCCTTGAACAGCGCCAGATTGTGAATTGCAACTATCATCACAAGCACCGCATGAAGGTGCTGAATAATAACTGTAGTCCTGATAATCAAGATTGGGATAATTCGCTTTCAACCAATGGGGTTCTTCCATTCCTAGCCAATGGCGATAAGCCTCTAGCCGAAATTCAAGCATCCATTCGGGCTCATTGCGTTTTGCGGAAATAGCCCGCACAACATCTTCACTCAAACCCTTAGCTAACTCATCCGTCGCTACCTGAGTAAAGAAGCCTTCTTTATAACGATGATCGCTGAGCCAAGTCTGCACATCATCACTGATTTCCACATTGCTCTGAGACATATATTGGTACACTTATATACCAAAGCTTTCACCACACCCACAGGCATGTTGTGCTTTTGGATTATTGAATTTAAATATCTGATTTAAACCTTCACGGACAAAATCCACCTCAGTACCATCGATAAATGGCATGGCTTTCAGAGGGACATATAGACATGCACCTTCACTTTCATACCTTAGATCATCAGGTGCTGGATCGTTAACCATCTCAAACACATAGCCAAAGCCGGCACATCCTGACTGCTTAACCCCCAGATATAATCCCTTACTTTGTGGGTTTTGCTGCATCAATTTTAGGATCTGCGCTGCGGCTCTCGCGGTGATAGTGATTCCCTGCCATACGGTTTCATTCAGAGAAAAGGTTTCAACACTATTTGTCATAGTTGACCTCACATTTGTTCTATAGCCATTATCGGAGAGTTCTCCTCCCGTACAATGGTAATGATAACCTTTATCACTTCAACCATTTGTTTTAAGAGGATATACCTTGAGAAGCCCAAATTTTATACAAATACGATGATTTATGTTCATTTCACATGAAGGTATATTTTTAATTTACTGTTTTATCTATAAATTATTAGTTTGATCAATTGTGCTATTTTTTACTTATTGGCATAAGACAAAAGCACAAAAAGTTCATCAGAAATACCATTTGATGTGAGCTTTTAGATACACAGGAGAATGAGAATGGTTCCCTCCCCGATATGAAAATAGCAACCAATCAGGAAAAATTGATATAGTTAACCGGAGATACAGAATGGCGGTTGCCAGTATAATTATAATATATGCAAATAGAATTTCTATTTAATCGACGCAATTAATTAAACGCATTAAGAAGCCATTTTATCTATATATTCCATTTTCAATATTCCTTCCTTTTCTTATTAATAGCTTCACTATCTGGCTAATTTAATTTGAAGGTATTACTTGACCATAATAAATATTTTCAAGATCTTGCATCCCATGCGAATAAACGTATACTGCCTCCGGGTGCTTGAGACTTTCTGTCTTGAGCATTAATGTTCTAAGCAAAAATTATGTTTCAAGCAGAAAGAGAAAAGCCCCATCCGACTATAAATCGAAATGAGGCTACTCCTATGCCCAACAACATAAGGCTAGCCTCTTACCTGATAAAAAGCAAGGAGAGAAAGGCTATGAAGCCACAAAAAATCGTAATATTTAGTTTGATCATTATTTGTGTGACGTTACTCCTATTCACATGGATAACAAGGGGTTCACTCTGTAAGCTCCATATCAAACGAGGTAATACGGAGCCATTATGATTATAATATATGCAAATAGAATTTCTATTTAATCGACGCAATTAATTAAACGCATTAAGAAGCCATTTTATCTATATATTCCATTTTCAAAATTCCTTCCTTTTTTTATTAATAGCTTCACTATCTGGCTAATTTAATTTGAAGGTATTACTTGACCATAATAAATATTTTCAAGATCTTGCATCTCATATGAATAAAAGTATACTGCCTCCGGGTGCTTGAGACTTTCTGTCTTGAGCATGATATTCCAAGCAAAAATTATGTTTCAGGCAGAAAGAGAAAAGCCCCATCCGACTATAAATCGAAATGAGGCTACTTCTATGCGTAAACAACATAAGGCTAGCCTCTTACCTGATAAAAAGCAAGGAGAGAAAGGCTATGAAGCCGCAAAAAATCGCAATATTTAGTTTGATCATTATTTGTGTGACGTTACTCCTATTCACATGGATAACAAGGGGTTCACTCTGTAAGCTCCATATCAAACGAGGTAATACCGAGCCATTATGATTATAATATATGCAAATAGAATTTCTATTTAATCGACGCAATTAATTAAACGCATTAAGAAGCCATTTTATCTATATATTCCATTTTCAATATTCCTTCCTTTTCTTATTAATAGCTTCACTATCTGGCTAATTTAATTTGAAGGTATTACTTGACCATAATAAATATTTTCAAGATCTTGCATCTCATATGAATAAAAGTATACTGCCTCCGGGTGCTTGAGACTTTCTGTCTTGAGCATGATGTTCTAAGCAAAAATTATGTTTCAGGCAGAAAGAGAAAAGCCCCATCCGACTATAAATCGAAATGAGGCTACTCCTAATGCTGAACAACATAAGGCTAGCCTCTTACCTGACAAAAAGCAAGGAGAGAAGGCGATGAAGCCACAAAAAATCGTAATATTTAGTTTGATCGTTATTTGTGTGACATTACTCTTGTTCACATGGATAACAAGAGGTTCACTCTGTAAGCTCCATATCAAACGAGGTAATACCGAGGTTGCGGCAATCATGGCTTACGAATCCAGCGACAGGTAAGGCAACCTTAGGCGGGAGGCTTTTACTCCCGCCCTTTTAGATGTTGTTATGGCTTAGTTCTCAGGCACCCTTCATATTTCAGTGGAATTAAACAGTAATTAGAACTACTGAAATTTTAGCATTAATTGATATATCGGCATTTACAAATTTAAGTAAAATTGTTCAATTAGTTATTTATCTATTTCAATATTAATTTCCTTAATATAATTCAACATTTAAATTCATCGAATATATATAAGAAACTCAAATAACCCATAATATTATAAAAATATCGATAAGCTCCATAAATATCTATACTTCTTAAAGGTTATCGCAACTCAATTCAATTACCATAAAAAATAACTTCTTCACTTAAATAGTAGGTTATTCCACACCAATAACCTACTTCCACTTTTTTTATATTTTATCCAGGTAAAACTGATGTGGTTAACCGAGAGGTACAGCACAAATGTTGCCGCTCATCAAAAATATCAATTCGCCACACCTGGTGATTGCGGCCAATATGAAGAGGTTTACATACGCCTTTCACTTCACCACTACGAACCGACCGAATATGGTTAGCATTGATTTCCAACCCAACAACTTTTTTCTCACCTTCGGAACAGAGATACCCAGCTAAAGAACCGAGTGATTCTGCCAGCACAACAGATGCCCCACCATGCAATAAGCCAAATGGCTGACGCGTGCGATAATCAACCGGCATTGTGCCTTCGATATAGTCATCACCGATATGCGTGATTTTTATGCCCAGATGGCCCATCATACATTGGCTATTTACTTGATTCAGGCTATCCAGTCCAATATCACGTTTCCAAATCATGGGATTATCTCCAATAAAGCTTGCAACGGATGCTTAAGTACTTGCCCTTCTATCCGCTTAACCTGACTGCGGCAGGAATAACCGGAGCTTAAACAACGCTCCAATGGTAATTTCTGCAAGGCAGGTTGCCAGGATAACTTATAGATACCAATAGAGTGTTCTATGTTTTTGTTTTCATGACCATAGGTTCCAGCCATGCCACAGCAGCCTACACTGATATTATCCAGCTTGCTACCCAACCGATGGAAAATTTTTCCCCACTGTTGACTACTGCCCGGTAACATAGTCACTTCGGTACAATGTCCAAATAGATACCATTTATCACCGGATCTTTCTTCACGGTCACTTTTCTCCGGTAAGGTATTAATCAACCATTCATGAACAAGCTGAACCTCAAACTTGCCGCGCCGCTCTCCCAGAGTTTCTTTATATTCGTCCCGGTAGCACAGCACCAGCGCAGGATCAACACCGACCATTGGAATACCCAATTCAGCAACCCGGTTCAGAAAATCTGACGTCTTTTTGGCCGTTTTAGCAAAACGAGATAAAAAGCCTTTGATATGTTGTGCTTTACCATTTGGAGAAAATGGCAGTAATACGGGTTTATATCCCAATTTTTCTACCAAACAGGCAAAATCAGCCACAACTTTAGCATCGTAATAGCTAGTGAACGGGTCCTGAACGATCAACACATGTTCGTTACGATGAGCTTGTTCCATTTTTTCAAGCTGTTCCAATGTGGTCGAAAGTGCATAATGACCCGCCAGTTGTTGATGCAGCGTCGGGCTGGATAACAAGGGTAAATCCACCATGCCGATAGTCCGGCGACTCAATTCTTGCATCCACGGCTGTTTCAGGAAGAAATTAAATAGCCGAGGAACTTTAGCCATTAATGGCGTACTGCTTTCCGCACTCGCCACAATATGATCACGTAAAGGGCGAAAATAACGGCCATGATACAACTCAAGAAAACGTGCACGAAATGATGGAACATCAATTTTAATCGGGCACTGTGTTGAGCAAGCTTTGCATGCCAGACAACCAGACATTGCCTCTTTCACTTCGTGAGAAAAGTCATACTCTCCGCGCCATGCCTGCCAGCTATTACGAGTCCTCTCAATCAACCCACGCAAACTTGGTCGTTTTTGTTCTAATCCCTGTTTCAGTAGCGTTGGGTCCACACCCTGTTCAGTCAAAAGACGCAGCCATTCACGCACGAGTGTCGCGCGTCCTTTCGGCGAATGAATACGTTGCTGACTCACTTTCATCGATGGACACATCGGGCTTTTTACATCGAAATTAAAACAGAGCCCATTCCCATTACACTCCATAGCGCCACGGAATGTATTCTTTACATTTATCGGAATTGTCCGGTCATACGTTCCTCGC
Source organism: Photorhabdus antumapuensis (assembly GCF_020387775.1). Classification (NCBI taxonomy): domain Bacteria; kingdom Pseudomonadati; phylum Pseudomonadota; class Gammaproteobacteria; order Enterobacterales; family Morganellaceae; genus Photorhabdus; species Photorhabdus antumapuensis. Next base: position 201,020 of record NZ_JAHZMK010000010.1, on the reverse strand, counting down.
TTAACCGCATCGACTTTCATCATCGGGGCATCAACCCCCATCGGAGGACAAATTTTACCTGGATTCAAACGGTTATCTGGATCAAAGGCGGCCTTGATCCGGCGTAATTCTTCATACAAGATGCTACCGAAAAATGCCGGGCTGTATTCAGCGCGAAATCCTTTACCATGCTCTCCCCACAGCAAACCACCATAACGTGCGGTGAGACTGACAATTTCATCAGAAATCTGTTTCATCAGTATTTCTTGCTGAGGATCGCACATATCCAGCGCCGGCCGAACATGCAACACCCCCGCATCCACATGACCAAACATGCCATAATTGAGATGATGGCTATCCAATAGTTGCCGGAATTCCGCAATATAATCAGCGAGATACTGTGGCGGTACACACGTATCTTCTACAAAAGGAATGGGTTTCGCCGCACCTTTACTGTTACCCAACAAGCCAACCGCTTTCTTGCGCATTGCATAAATACGCTCAATATCAGCTAACTCTCGGCAAATTTGATAACCAATAACTCCAGCTTGATTACCATCCATCAGTTCATCAAGGCGCTGACAAAGTGTTTCTACTTGCCGATCTATCAAAGGTTGATCATCGCCACTGAATTCAACAATATTCAACCCCTGCATATCTTTGTTAGGAACATCCGTAATCAATTCCTTGACTGAGTGCCAGACGATATCTTCACGCGCTAAATTCAGCACCTTGGAATCTACGGTCTCAACCGATAATGCCTTTGCCTCCACCATAAAAGGAGCATTACGCAGTGCAGAATCAAATGAACCATATTTCACATTCACCAACCGCCTAACTTTTGGCAGCGGGGTAATATCCAAAACCGCTTCGGTAATAAAGGCTAGCGTTCCTTCTGAACCGGTTAAGATACGGCCTAAATCAAATTTTTGCATATCGTCACTGAAAACATGGCGCAAATCATAACCGGTCAGAAAGCGATTAAGTTTGGGGAATTTTTCAACGATAAGTTCACGTTGTTCACGGCAACGACTAAGCACTGTGTTATAAATGCGACCGGTAACCGAATCTTCTTGCGCAATCGATTCCGCCTGGACTATATCCATAGCGCGGGTGTCAAGTAATTCCCCCCCTAATAGAACTGCCCGTAGGCTAAGAACATGATCAGAGGTTTTACCATAGACTAATGAGCCCTGACCGGACGCGTCGGTATTAATCATGCCACCCAATGTTGCACGGTTACTGGTTGAAAGCTCCGGTGAAAAGAAATAACCATATGGACGCAAATATTGGTTCAGTTGGTCTTTAATCACCCCAGCTTCAACTCTGACCCAACCTTGCTCCGGGTTAATCTCAAGGATACGATTCATATAACGGGACATATCCACCACAATACCATCATTAAGCGCCTGACCGTTTGTGCCTGTACCGCCACCACGTGGAGTAAATGTCAAATTCTGATATTCTTTTTCACCTGCGATTCGAGCCAGTAAAACCACATCTGCACTGGATCGAGGGAAAACGACAGCCTGTGGTAAGAGTTGATAGATACTGTTATCTGTCGCCATTGTCAGACGATCGGCATAACTGCTGGCAACATCTCCGGTAAATCCTTGTGCCTTTAATGTATCCAAGAATTTCTGTGCGACCTCACTGACGTGCGGTGCTTGTGATATACGTGGGATCATTATCGTTTTGACCCTTTTAAAATGAGTGTCCACATTGCTTTATTTATACTATCTTTGAATCAATGCCTTAATCAGCCGTAACCATTTACTACCGTTAACTGATTTGTCTGAGAAGGCAAGCGTTTACCTTATCATAATATTCACCTATTTTGAGTAACCTGTAGATAACATCCTATGTATTCATTATCTTTAGCGCCACTAAATCCCTGAGAGAAATTAACTTATGGACAAATCTCAACCGTATTATGACCTACCAAAACTATTATTTACTTTAATTTTCCTGTCACTGTTAATTGTTACCAGCTTTTGGGTAATAAAGCCCTTTATCTTTGGTTTTGTCTGGGCCGGCATGGTTGTTATCGCTACCTGGCCATTATTAGAAAAACTACAGAACAGTTTATGGGGTAAACGCTGGATTGCTGTCTCCATCATGACGCTACTGTTAATTCTATTATTTGTGATCCCTATTGCATTACTGGTCAGTAGTTTATTGGAAAACAGCGCGCCATTAATCCAGTGGGCTAAATCCCCCTCTCATTTTCAGATACCGACAATGACCTGGCTGAATAGTATTCCTCTGGTTGGCGATAAACTTTACAGCGGTTGGAATTCACTCATTACTGATGGTGGAAATGTTCTGATAGCTAAAGTCCAGCCTTATATTGGAGAAGCAGCAACCTGGTTCTTTACTCAGGCGGCAAATGCCGGGCGTTTCGTATTCCATCTCTGTTTGATGGTGCTATTCAGCGTGCTTTTATATCTAAAAGGCGAACAGGTGACGATAAGCATTCGCCATTTCGCCATTCGCCTGGCAAATAAACGCGGAGATGCCGCCATTCTGTTGGCAGCACAATCCATCCGTGCCGTAGCGCTCGGAGTGGTGGTTACCGCATTGGTTCAAGCCATTATCGGTGGTCTTGGCTTGGCTGTTTCAGGCATTCCTTATGCTACGTTGCTGACAGTACTCATGTTTGTCTGTTGTGTCGCTCAACTCGGTCCATTATTGATTTTAGTTCCCGCTGTTGCCTGGCTTTATTGGACAGGTGATACAACCTGGGGAACCGTGCTACTGGTCTGGAGCTGTATCGTAACGACAATGGATGGATTTCTTCGCCCGTTTTTAATCCGTCTGGGCGCAGATTTACCTATGGCGCTGATATTAATAGGCGTTATTGGTGGAATACTCTCATTTGGCATGATTGGCTTATTTATCGGCCCCGTTGTATTAGCAGTTGCTTATCGTTTATTAATCGCATGGATGAATGAAGTCCCAGAGCCTGAAAATGATTTAGCCGAAATTGAAAAATATCTGGAACAGAAATTTTCAGAATAAATTTGTATGATAATTAATCCTGACTGATGTAGCGAAAGAGAATTAGCTCTTTCGCTAAAGCATAATCTTATAAAACTTATCACTCTTCTGAGATGCTCATTCATTAAATATCATTATTGTGAAGAAATTGTTAAAAATTAGTTAAATTTTGCTCATTATAGCCGTAAATAATATGGAAATTAGGACAATTCTTAATGAATAAACTATTTAACTAAATTAATATAAGCGGGCTATGAACGAGACGTTTATTTCTCCTTTTGATGGTTCTACTTGTTAGAAACGCTTATATTGCTGTGTGTAGTCCTTGCCTATCACGCCCATGATAGGCTTTTTTTTTTTCGCTATTTTTATACTTTTCCGTAAAGCTATAATTAATGACTCTAGTTGTCAGAAAGCCCGCCATTATTTTGACGGGCCTTTAGTTTCAATTGAGTATTATTCTCAATTAATTCACTTTCGCTAATCCTAACCAAGTTTTTACAACGGTATCTGGATTTAATGACAGGCTATCAATCCCTTCTTCCATCAACCAATGAGCAAAATCCTGATGGTCTGAAGGCCCCTGCCCACAAATTCCCACATACTTGTTTTGACGCTTAGCCGCCTGAATAGCTAACGAAAGCAGAGCTTTGACCGCATCATTACGCTCATCAAACAGTTCAGATACCACCCCAGAATCCCGGTCTAAACCAAGAGTCAGTTGAGTCATATCATTAGAACCAATAGAGAAGCCATCAAAATGTTCAAGGAACTGTTCTGCCAGAATTGCGTTGGACGGAATCTCACACATCATAATGACTTTCAATCCGTTTTCACTGCGCTTCAACCCTTGAGATGCCAGTTCAGCAATCACGGCTTCAGCCTGCGCTACCGTACGTACGAATGGGATCATAATTTCAACGTTGGTCAACCCCATATCATTACGTACACGTTTAACGGCTTCGCACTCTAATGCAAAACAGCGACGGAAACTGTCAGAAACATAACGCCCTGCACCACGGAAACCGAGCATAGGGTTCTCTTCATCAGGTTCATAAATGTCACCACCAACCAGATTGGCATATTCATTGGATTTAAAATCAGACAAACGGACAATAACCCGTTTCGGCCAGAATGCAGCCGCCAGAGTGGCAATCCCCTCCGTCAAGCGCCCAACATAGAACTCAACCGGATGGTCATAACCTGCCATCAGCGATTTTATCTCTTGCTGCAACTCAGGAGTTTGCTGATCAAACTCCAGTAATGCACGGGGATGTACACCAATCATCCGATTAATAATAAACTCTAAACGAGCAAGACCTACGCCATCATTCGGCAAACGGGCAAAATCAAATGCACGATCTGGATTGCCGACGTTGAGCATAATTTTTACATCAAGCTCCGGTAACTGATCGACTTGAGAACTTTGTACAGTAAAATTCAATTGATTCTGATAAACAAAACCCGTATCACCTTCCGCACAGGAAACTGTCACCGACTGATTCTCTTTTAAACGTTCCGTTGCATCACCGCATCCAACCACTGCGGGAATGCCCAATTCACGGGCAATAATCGCTGCATGACAGGTCCGGCCACCGCGGTTAGTCACAATCGCAGCGGCTTTTTTCATAATAGGCTCCCAATCCGGATCGGTCATATCAGTGACCAAAACATCACCCGGCTGGATACGATCCATTTCATTCAAGTTGTGAATAACTTTTACTCGACCCGCGCCAATACGATGGCCTATGGCACGCCCTTCCACCAATACCTGACCTTGTTCATTCAGTTGGTAACGCTCCATAACCTGCTGATTTGAGCGGACAGTCTCAGGACGCGCCTGAACAATGTATAACTTGCCGTTATGACCATCTTTAGCCCATTCAATATCCATTGGCCGGCCATAATGTTTTTCAATTAATAACGCCTGACGCGCCAATGCCTCAACTTCTTCATCAGCTAAAGAGAAACGATTGCGTTGTGATGCTAGTACATCTTCGATACGTACCTGCTTGCCATGTTCTTTATTGTCAGCATAGATCATATGCAGTTTTTTAGAACCTAGATTGCGTCGCACAATGGCCGGTTTACCCTTATTCAGGGTTGATTTATGAACATAGAACTCATCCGGATTCACAGCGCCCTGAACAACCATCTCACCCAATCCGTAAGCAGAGGTAATAAAAACAACCTGATCAAACCCTGATTCAGTATCAATAGTGAACATCACACCGGAAGAGGCGAGATCAGAACGCACCATACGTTGTATACCCGCTGATAGTGCAACCCCCCGATGGTCATATCCCTGATGGACACGATAGGAAATAGCGCGATCATTAAACAATGAAGCAAATACATGCTTGATGGCAACCATCACAGCATCAATGCCTTGCACGTTTAGAAAGGTTTCCTGCTGCCCGGCAAAAGAGGCATCAGGCATATCTTCAGCCGTTGCCGAAGAACGTACAGCAAAAGAGGCTTCGGACTCTCCTTCAGACAACTGTTGATAAGCATCCTGAATATCTTTTTCCAATTGTGGCAGAAATGGCGTATCAATCACCCATTGGCGAATTTGTGCGCCTGCTTTAGCCAGTTGATTGACATCATCAACATTCGTTTCATCCAGCAAGTCATAAATACGCTGATTGACACCACTTTGTTCCAAGAAATCATTAAATGCCTGTGCTGTCGTGGCAAAACCATTCGGGACAGAAACCCCCAACTCTGACAGGTGAGTGATCATTTCTCCCAGGGAGGCGTTTTTACCACCAACCCGGTCAATATCATGCATACCTAATTGGTCATACCAAAGCACATTACGCGGGGTGAGGTCATTATTGGGCATTAAAACAATCCTTTTAACGTTCGTGAGGTACAAATCGGAAAATTGGCACTGCATAGAGCAGTCATAAATAGACTAACACAATGTTTTCGCACACATAGAAAGGTGAATCGATCAACCCAACATATTATTTTTTTCTTAGGTATACTTTGCAGAAAATCGATACTCGGTTTCATTTAACTAAACGATTGGAAAGATAAAAGGTCACCATAAATATCATGGCAGAATTCAGATTAGAAACATCAACGGAACGTAATGGTCGTAATAGTGTTGAAAGTGTTGAACGCACTGTTTTTTTTATTTCAGATGGCACGGCAATTACCGCAGAAGTATTGGGCCATGCTGTTTTATCACAATTTCCCATCAAAATAACTTCTTATACTCTTCCTTTTGTTGCCAGTGAAACCCGCGCAGAAGAAATAAAGCAACAAATAAATCAGATATATCAGGATACGCGTATAAGACCTTTAGTTTTCTATTCCATTATCTCTTCTGGAGTGAAAAATATTATTACCAGTAGCGAAGGATTTTGTCAGGACATTGTACAAACACTGGTAGCCCCATTACAGCAAGAAACCGGGTTGGAACCCAAACCCGAACTTAATCGCACTCACGGTCTGACTGAGAAGAACCTCAGTCAGTACGATGCGCGTATAGCGGCTATTGATTATGCTCTGGCACATGATGATGGTATCTCTTTACGTAATCTTGACCAGGCACAAGTTATCTTATTGGGCGTATCCCGCTGTGGGAAAACCCCCACTAGCCTCTATTTAGCCATGCAATTTGGTATTCAGGCGGCAAATTATCCTTTTACTGCGGATGATATGGACAATCTACAATTATCTGCGGCATTAAAACAATTTCAACATAAATTATTCGGTTTAACTATAAGCCCTGAACGGCTGGCAGCGATTAGGGAAGAACGTCGAGAAAATAGCCGTTATGCATCATTGAGGCAATGTAGAATAGAAATTTCTGAAGTTGAAGCTTTATTCCGTAAGAATAAGATTAATTATCTTAACACCACCAATTATTCTGTTGAAGAAATCTCAACCAAAATAATCGACATGATGAAGTTAAATCGCCGAATGTTTTAAAAATATATCAATAGGAATAATGAAAAAAAATTTATCATATGATTAATTATATCATTTGTTTAACTTAGTCATTTTCGTTTATTGTAATTTCAATTATCTATAGATGTGCCTGCTAATGTGAAACGAACTTTGAGAAAATATATGTACAAAACAGATGGTTTAAGGACTCACCGTGTCGATAGTTTGGTAACACCTCAAACTCTTGCAATTCAATTTCCCGTGTCCGAAAAAATCGCTAATAATGTGACAGCGTCACGGAAGCGTATTGCCGATATTCTCTGCGGGAACGATCCACGGCTGATGGTCATCATCGGTCCTTGCTCTATTCATGATATTGATGCTGCTTTAGATTATGCTCAGCGACTGAACAGATTGCGTGAAAAATACCAGCACAGACTGGAAATTATTATGCGCACCTATTTTGAGAAACCGCGCACAGTGGTGGGCTGGAAAGGTTTAATGTCAGATCCCTATCTCGACGGCTCTTGCCAAGTAAATCGGGGTATTAGTTTGGCCCGGAAATTATTGGTTGACGTCAATGAGTTGGGTTTACCTACGGCAACCGAATTTCTGGATATGGTGACCGGCCAATATATTGCCGATCTAATCAGTTGGGGCGCTATCGGAGCCAGAACAACAGAAAGCCAGATTCACCGAGAAATGGCATCCGCCCTCTCCTGTCCAGTTGGCTTTAAAAATGGGACGGATGGCAACATCCGTATCGCCATAGATGCAATCCGCGCAGCCGGTGTCTGTCACACATTGCTCTCGCCAGATAAGCACGGTCAGATGACCATCTATCAAACCGAAGGCAACCCATACGGCCACATTATTATGCGTGGAGGCAAACAGCCTAATTACAGTGCCAAAGATATTGCTACAGCTTGTACTCAACTACGGGAATTTAATTTACCAGAACATTTAGTTGTCGATTTCAGTCATGGCAATTGCCAAAAAATTCATAAACGCCAACTGACGATAGCAAAAGAGGTGGGCCACCAGATTCAAGAAGGCTCTACCGCTATTGTCGGTGTGATGGCTGAAAGTTTTCTGGTTGAAGGCACCCAGAGAGTCATTCAGGGACAACCGCTAAATTACGGTCAATCGATCACAGATCCTTGTCTAAACTGGCAAGATACAGAACAGCTTATTGACATTCTCGCCGAAGCAGTAAGTTACCGTTTTTGAATCCTTATTCCGAGTTAGCCTTTTTCATTCATAAAAGGCTAACTGACAACACATTAATTAAATTTCATTAATGTGTTGATCCTGACCACCAAAAATATTGCTTGAAGTCACCTCTTTATATAACGATAATAATTCTCACTATGATAATAGTTAGTATTCGCAAAGTGGTTTTATGAGTAAAATATGTCACCAACATTCTTGCATTGCACTTGAAAAACAATGCAACACCTATCCTGCTGAAATTGTAGAAATTGGCTACATTGACAGTAAACAACTATTAGGTGAGCTAGGAATTACCAGAATTCGTCACCAAGGAGAATTCTACCAATTGCGCCAAACTAAAGCCGGTAAGCTGATACTAACTAAATAAACTAATAACTCAGCCAGCCACCCAGATCGCGTATCGGGGCAGCCAGCTATATCCATAACTCATAAAATATTATTATGGAGATTCGTCTGATGTCTCAATCTGCAAGATCAACACTCAAACTATCAGCCTTAAGCTTGGCAATGATCAGTAGTATTCCCGCTGTTTATGCAGCAACAAAATCGCCCGATTCCGACAGTGATAAATCATCCCACGAGGTGATAACTGTTTATGCAACAGGTAATGAAAGGGATAGTTTCGAGGCTCCCATGATGGTGACGGTAATAAATAATAAGTCACCACAAAGTCAGGCAGCCGGTAATGCTAGCGATCTCATCAAAAAAATACCCGGCATTAATATAGCTGGTACAAACCGTGCTAATGGGCAAGATGTCAGTCTACGTGGTTATGGCCCAAAAGGTGTTTTGACGTTGATTGACGGTATTCGCCAAGGTACCGATACCGGCCATATCAATGGTACGTTCCTGGACCCAGCACTCATTAAACAAGTCGAAGTTGTACGCGGCCCTTCTGCCCTACTTTACGGCAGTGGTGCCTTAGGCGGTGTTATCGCTTATCAAACTGTCGATGCCGCAGACCTTCTGCAAGCTGGTCAAGATCACGGATTCCGCGTTTTTGCCCGAGGTGCAACGGGTGACCATAGCATGGGCTTTGGTGGTGCAACTTTCGCAAAATCGGAATCCCTAGATGGTATATTTGCCTTCAGTACCCGTGATTCAGGCAACATCCGTCACGGTGGTGGTTTGGTTGGCGATAATGATGAATTTATCAGTAATCTGATGGCAAAAGGCAGTTGGAAAATTGATGACAACCAGTCCTTGAGCAGCCAATTACGTTATTACCGCAATGAGGCTAATCAACCTAAAAATCCACAAACACTCACCGGAAAAAATAAAGATCCTAATACTTGGACTGACCGCACGACAACTCAACGTGATGCCCAACTTAGCTACCAATTAAATCCAGCGGAATATGATTGGTTAAATGCCAAAACTGACCTTTATTATTCCGATATCACTATTGATGCCCGTACTAAGAAAAAGGGGTTCGAAGGCCGTAAGCAAAAAACCTATGGCGTAAAATTGGAAAACCGCTCCCGCCTGTGGACAGATAGCCCGCTGGCGCATCAATTTACTTATGGTGGCGAAACTTACAAACAGAAACAGACCCCAAACGGTAATACAGATAGTTTCCCTGACGCTAATATCCGCTTTTATTCCGGCTGGTTGCAAGATGAGATAACCCTACGAGACCTGCCAGTCTCTATTGTCGCGGGTACGCGCTATGACAACTATAAAGGAAACAATTCTAAAGATGAGGCTGTCAGCGCCGATAAATGGTCTTCCAAAGGTGCTATCAGTATCACACCAACTGACTGGTCGATGCTGTTTACCTCTTACGCTCAAGCTTTCCGTGCACCGACAATGGGAGAAATGTATAACGATTCTATGCACTATCCCGGAAACTTCTGGACCCCTAATCCAAATCTCCGTCCGGAAAGCAACGAAACGTGGGAGTCTGGTTTTGGGTTACGTTTCAATGATCTACTAGCAGATAACGACGAGCTGAAATTTAAAGCGAGTTATTTTGATACTAAAGCCAAAGATTATATTAAATCAGATGTGGTCAACCGAGGAAGAAACACAACATCTGTTAATATATCCAGCGCCAAGATCTGGGGATGGGATGCTTCCATAAACTATGAATCCAATCTGTTCTCTTGGGAACTGGCTTACAACCGCACAGAAGGTAAAGATGAAAAAAGCGGTGGATCTCTTGATAACCTCAGCCCAGATACTATCACTAGCATACTGGAAATCCCTATTGCACAAACCGGTTTCTCTGTCGGCTGGGTAGGTCAATTCACCAATCATACTGACTTCAAAGGTAAAGATGCTAGAGGTAGAGATCCTAAACAACAGGCAGGTTATGGCGTTAATGATTTCTATGTCAGCTATCAAGGTGAAGGAATGCTCAAAGGTGTGACTACTACGGCAGTTTTAGGTAATGCTTTTGATAAAGAATACTACTCACCACAGGGAACACCGCAGGATGGCCGCAATGCCAAACTGTTCGTCAGTTACCAGTGGTAATTAAATAAATGTATTTCAAGGAGTTAAATTGTGAATTCTTCACTTTATGAACGTTATCTACAAGCCAAATCTGATAACAAAGCCAAATATGCCCGTGATCTGGCAGCCTATCTGAATGTCAGTGAAGGCGAATTATTACATAGCCGCGTTGGTATCGATGCCAAACGCCTCAATGTTGACGCCCCAACTTTACTGGAAGAGTTAGCTGTTGTTGGTGAAATTAAAGCGATCACCCGCAATGATTTTGCTGTTCATGAACATATTGGCCGGTATGAAAATACACGTTTCAACAGCCACGCAGGGCTGGTCTTGAACCCTCGTGAACTCGACTTGCGGATATTCTTTGGACACTGGAGTAGTGTATTTTATCTGGTTGAACCCGCAAAAAATGGTATGCGCCACAGCATTCAATTTTTTGATCATCAGGGTGACGCATTGCATAAAGTTTATGCAACAGGTAATACTGATATGACAGCCTGGGAAGCACTGATCGAAAAATATCAGACAGAAGACAACCCCGCACTGGTCATCAAACCTATAGAAGAAATCACCTATTCAACTCTAACAAATGAACTGAAAGCACAGCTTGATGAAGAATGGCGAGCAATGACTAACGTTCATCAATTCTTCACGTTACTTAAAAACCATAATCTGAGCCGTCAACAGGTTTTCAACGCGGTACAGGATGATCTGGCTTACAAGGTGGAAAATTCTGCACTAAATGAACTTATCAACACCGCTTATAACGATCAGAATGAAATCATGATCTTCGTCAGCAATCATGGTTGCGTACAAATTTTCACCGGAAAGCTGGAACGCCTGATGCCCCATCAGGAAGAAAACTCAGATCAGAAATGGATTAATATCTTTAACCGCAATTTCACACTACATTTAATAGAGAGTGCTATTGCTGAAAGCTGGGTAACCCGTAAACCAACAGAGGATGGCTTTGTCACCAGCCTTGAGCTATTTGATGCTAATGGCGATCAAATTGCTCAACTGTTTGGTCAGCGTACAGAAGGCACTCCTGAACAAACTCAGTGGCGTGAGCAAGTGGCTGCTCTGCCAAAACTGCAATCAATACAGGAAGAGCGTGTAGCATGAAACAATGGCTTCTGACATTTGTCCTTGCGGTATCATCGTTCAGTGCTTTTTCCACTGAACGGATCGTCACTATCGGTGGCGATGTATCTGAAATTGTTTTTGCACTTGGTGAAGGTGAAAGAGTTGTCGCCAGAGACAGCACCAGCCAGAAACCAACCGAATTGCTTGCCTTACCCGATGTCGGCTATATGAGAATGCTTAATCCTGAAGGTATTCTCTCTATGAATCCGACACTGGTTCTAACCAGTGAGTTGGCAAAACCTTCACTGGCACTTAAGCAGCTCCAGGATTCTGGTGTAGAAGTGATTCAGATAACCGGAAAAGCAGCGTTAGAAGCCGTTCCTGAAAAAATTAAGACCGTCGCTAAGGCGGTCAATCAGACTGAACGTGGCGAACAACTGATTCAACAATATCAAAAAGCGCTGACGGAAATACCAACAACTACCTTGCCGACCCGTATTCTGTTTGTAATGAGTCACGGGGGTATCATGCCAATGGCTGCCGGCCAAAAAACCGCAGCGGACAAAATGATTCGCGCTGTTGGTGCCACTAATGCTATGCAAGGTTTCAACAATTACCGCCCACTTTCCCAGGAAGGTGTTATTGCCAGCGCACCAGATCTGTTATTAGTGACGGAGGATGGTATTAAATCAATGGGCGGTTTGGATAAAATCTGGCAATTACCCGGATTGAAACACACCCCTGCCGGCCAGAAACAACAAGTTTTAATTGTCGATGATATGGGGCTACTCGGTTTTGGCCTCAATACCCCCTCAGTAATGAAACAACTCAGACAGGCGGCGGAGAAGACTCAATGAGCCGTATGAAGTCTCCGGGATTGGGTTTGGCGTTTCTTTGTTTGTTATTGTCCGGGTTGGCTATTGGTTCTGCCAATATTGGTGCATTATCATTATCTTTCAAGACATTATGGGAATCCTCCCTTGGTGACCCCCAGTGGCAAATCTGGCTGAATATCAGATTACCAAGGGTGCTATTAGCCATACTGGTTGGTTGTGCTTTAGCTACTTCCGGGGCTGTAATGCAAGGATTATTTCGCAATCCACTAGCTGATCCTGGCCTACTAGGTATCAGCAGTGGAGCCGCACTGATGGTTGCAATGGCAATTGTTCTGCCAATTAGCCTGCCATCTGCAATTGCTGTGTACGGACATATTATTGCCGCTTTTATTGGCAGCCTGTTAATTTCATTACTGATTTTTTCACTCAATAAATATAACTACGGAAATCTGGCCCGCTTATTACTAGCCGGGATTGCTATCAATGCCCTTTGTATGTCTGCTATTGGTGTCCTGAGCTATATCAGTGACGATCAACAGCTACGACAATTCTCCTTATGGATGATGGGTTCACTCAGCCAGATAGAGTGGCCGACGTTGGCAATTACAGCTTCTTTAATTATTCCCGCCATTATCCTCACTTTCAGCCAAGCCCGTAAACTGAATCTGTTGCAATTAGGAGATGAAGAGGCCCACTATCTTGGTATAAATGTCCAACGCACTAAATTCCAGTTATTACTACTCAGTGCCCTACTTATTGGCAGCGCTGTTGCACTAAGCGGGGTTATTGGATTTGTTGGGTTGGTTATCCCGCATTTGATCAGAATGCGATTTGGTGGTGATCATCATTGGCTACTTCCCGGTGCTGCTTTAGGCGGAGCTTCTCTTCTACTTACCGCAGATACACTCGCAAGAACCTTGGTCTCACCAGCAGAAATGCCCGTTGGCCTAATCACTGGTTTGATCGGCGGTCCATATTTTCTATGGTTGATACTCAAACAACCGGGGAGCCGCACATAATGGATGCCGTAAAAAATAATATTTCTCTACAAGCACAGAATTTAAGTTATTCAATTGGCAACCAGAAAATAATTGATAATGTTTCGCTCTCGGTAGATAAAGGTGAGATTGTCGCCATCATTGGGCCAAATGGCGCAGGGAAATCCACATTATTGCGACTATTAACGGGATATATAAAACCTGAGCATGGGCAATGCTATTTACATGGAATACCCATTGAACAATGGCCGGCTGAACAATTAGCCCGCACTCGTGCCGTCATGCGTCAACATAGTTCCCTCTCCTTCCCTTTCAGTGTGGAAGAAGTGGTCGCCATGGGGCGCTCTCCTCATGGTATTCATCATAAACAGACAGCAATTGATACTGTTATTGAGCAAACGGATTGCCAAGAGTTACGTCACCGTGACTACCGGCAACTCTCCGGTGGTGAGCAGCAAAGAGTACAACTCGCTCGTGTCCTTGCCCAACTTTGGCATCCAACACCAATAGAGTGTTGTTTGTTTCTTGACGAACCGACATCAGCCCTGGATCTCTACCACCAGCAACATACTTTGCGTCTGCTTTACCGACTGACACGGGAACAACCTATGGCTATGTGCTGTGTTCTACATGATTTGAATCTTGCTGCTCTCTATGCAGATAAAATCTTTCTATTACATAAAGGGAAGTTAGTCGCTGCGGGTACACCAGAAGAAGTACTGAATGATCATACTCTGAGAAAATGGTATCAAGCAGATCTTGGCATTACCCGCCATCCTGAAACTCAACAACCTCAGATTTATTTGAGGCAATAATAGTAAATTCGACAGGCAAATTATTTCAATCGCTTGCCTGTCTTACTCTTTACTTACGAAATTTTATTGCATCAGGCAGATACCAAAAAGTTGAAATCAAGCACAAGCAATAACCCAGAAGTTCACACCCTTCCTCAACCATATTTTTTGCTGTTCGATCAAAATGTTCGAGCATCAAGCCTTTCCATAATTCTCCCATACCAAACAAACGGGAAAAAACCAGTACACACAAAATACCTGCAACCATCATGCTGTAACTTTGATGGCGCGTAAAATGAATAAGCCCAACCAACGTATCCCTACCTTTATAAGCCGCGTAAAAAATACAAATTAGCGCTAACGGAATAGCAATCCACGCCCAAGCACCATGAAATATTTCATCAAATATAGCATCTAGCTCTCTTATCAATAAACAAGCAAAAAAACCTGATATCAAGACTAATGCAGGACGTAATTGACTATTCTTTTTTGCTTCCAGCAGAAATACAGCAGAAATAACAAACAGGATACTCTCCTGAGCAATTTCAGTTAATGAGCTCTCCTTCACTGCATTCTGCAAATAGATAACATCGATAAAGAGTAAGCCTATAACCATGGCTAAAATCAGAGCATAAAGAACAAAAAATGCCAACTTTTTAGTTAAAAAAGCCAAGTCCGATTGCATTACAACCTCCATTAAATTAAATAACGAACGATGATACTGTTTTAAATAAATTAGTGAAGATCATTTGATGCTACTTATTATTAAAACAAAGGAAATTTGCATAAATGATAATAATTATCAATTATAAATAGCATTTTTTGCCTATAGATATCCCGGATTTATTTTAAAATACACTCATTAATAACTATCGTTATTATCTTTATGAAAATAACTAACGAAATCTAATATTTTAGCAACTAGCCCACCATCAGTGGGAGGTGAAAATGTCAGAAAGTGTAGTAAATGATATTGTCAGATGGCTCGAAACTCAGCTCCAACGTAACGAAGGTATAAAAATAGCGACCATTGCTGACAGAAGCGGTTATTCAAAGTGGCATCTACAAAGAGTGTTTAAAGAAGTGAAAGGCTATACCCTGGGTGAATATGTTCGTAAGCGGCGTTTACACGAAGCAGCAAGATCTCTGCGTGAAGAAAGCCTACCAATCCTTGATATTGCCTTACAGTATGGTTTCAGTTCTCAGGCAACATTTACCCGGATCTTCAAAAAGCACTTTAATACCACTCCCGCTAGATTTAGAGAAAATGGTAATCTACCTGACTTAAAGTACTTCTTAGGTCATAAGCAATAACCGAGAGCGCCTAATAACCCTATTGATAGTATTCGCTAATGGTCAATATTTTATTGACCATTTAACTCTTATACTATTTGAATTCACTAACACCCTAATAGATCAAAGAACCAAATAAGGATTTTCCAGATAACTATTGGCTAGTCCCGTTTTATTTTCTAGAAATGGAGAACAAATTCCCATAAGTCTTCTAGAACAATTATCACATATACCAACATAAGTGATTTCGGATAATAACTTTATTAAATGACAATAAAATCCATTCGATTTTATAATCTACAATAAATAAACTGATTAATATAATTAAAAAATAAAAATATTCTCATACAAATCATAACCATAATATATAGTATTCTTTATTCAACCAGCAGATAAAAAACACTAAAAACCGATCATAAATATTAAAACACTGCTCCTAAAATTTAGGGTATGTTCAATGGTTAAAAAGTAAAAACCCTGAATACTGAACATCAGGGTTTTTATTTATAATTAATTTCAATTCACTATTTACCCCAATAGACGTTATTTTGCAAAAATCGTAAACACTACCCAAATTTAAAATGGAAAATAAAATAAAATAACATAATGGGATAGGATTTTAATACCTTTAACGTAAATAATAGCGAATAATATTTTCTATAAGAATTCTCATTCCTAATTTTTACCGTCCTTATCATCCCCCGGTTTTGCCTGTATCACCTCCCGAATTACCTCCTGTTCCCTTAGCCTCCTTAATTAATACGCCGTTGATATATCCATGTTTATTATATTCATATCCGGTAGTTCTAATAGTGACTTTTTTTGAATTAAGATGTGCAAGAATCAAAGTTATTAAACTACCATTCCCTTGATAACCACCAGCAGAGTTATCCAGAAGAAAATCCCGTGAAGTACCTTTATCATCAACAACTACATGAACATTGTTTCTAGCTATATCTGGAGCAATTTGAATAGAGGATATAGTTACATCAGAAATCGACAAATTAGTGTCAACTATATTATTAGAATTGTTTTGATCAATCATAATATATTATTCCTTATAAGATTAAATTCACACCAAGTTATAAATATAGAAGTTCATATTAAACCGGAAAACTCAACTAATTTACTGAACATCCATATTCAACCATCATAGTCCATACACTTATAAAAAATTAAAACACTTTCTAACTTTAAAAATAGTGTAGAACCAATAGTGCGTCAATAAAATACCAAAGAAAATAAAAACTAAAAAAAATAAACATTCAACACTAATTTATAATAACAAATTAAATTACCGTATGTTTTTTTGTTTTTAACCTAGTGCTAACATAACTCATATATTGTGTTATTTACACTATACCCTTCATCTTTCAAGCTGCTGCTTTGTTGGCTGCTTTCACTCACCCCAGTCACATAGTTATCTATGCTCCTGGGGATTCGTTCACTTGCCGCCTCGCTGCAACTCGAAATCTATTAGGTATAAACATACAGTAAAGAAAAAATCCTCCTAATAGTAGTGGTTAGTAATTATATAATCAACAGAAAATTCAAGATAAAAAATATAACGGACAGATAATCAAAAATTTACATAATCATAGCAGTAGAGCGAGATCCTACTATGCCTGAACATCAATTCACTAAGCAGAATTAGTCATGAAATGCTCACTTCAAAGCAAAGTAATATCTGCGATTATATGGCCGATACAATAGATAACGAGGGAACTCTGTTTCGCATTGAAATCCGATCGGCCATTAAAAATCACTGTTCACTACTTCATAGTAAATTCAACTGACCATGCGTAGGTAAGATAATTAGTATAGGTGATGGTTGCATTACAAACAGCCCCACCACTTGGTGTTGCTCCCTTATTCCATTTCGGAATTTTAACGCCATTAACGTATGTATTTATAAAAGTAGTTGAAAATACGCAAGACTTATTCCCAATTTCATATCGCACTATCGCGTAATTTCCATCAGGTGTAATCGGGCTCTGAACCTGATAACTATTGACTCCTCCGGGCCCTACTCTTGAACTAGGTTTGGGTGTTGCATTGACATAGGTACTGGATTCATTATTAGTAATGATGGTATAAACAGCATCCGTGCTACCAGACGCACCA
The DNA here is from genome assembly GCF_020387775.1 of Photorhabdus antumapuensis. Lineage (NCBI taxonomy): Bacteria > Pseudomonadati > Pseudomonadota > Gammaproteobacteria > Enterobacterales > Morganellaceae > Photorhabdus > Photorhabdus antumapuensis. The sequence goes on along the minus strand of NZ_JAHZMK010000010.1, from coordinate 183,320 downwards.
AGATGCTTAAATGTCACTGTTACCGGCGGACCGGCATAAGCAACACCTGCGGCAGTTAAGGAAGCAGTTGCAAACAGGGCCAACAACGATTTACGTACTAACATGTTAGATACTCTCCTTTATGTTGTTTAGAATGGCTTACTGCGTTTTAATACAACTTTCTCTTCTATTTTTTTCTTCTATAAAGTTATTGGAGCGCACAATATATGCGCCAATTCCATAAAGTAAATTTTCGCTTTATGTATCTATAATATAGACCACTTTGCAGAACTTATTTAAAAAGGTAAGAGGTTCTCCGCCATAAAATCTACAAATACTCTGACCTTAGGGGATAAATGACGGCTTGATGGCCAAAGTATACGAAAAATTGTGGAATTTTCGTTATATTTATCCAAAATAGTGACCAAAGAACCTTCTTTCAACTGTCGGTAAACAGCGATATTCGGCACACAAGCTATCCCAAGACCATGCTCGGCAAAACAGACTTGCGGTTCTAAATTATCTGTCACCATATTGCACGGTAAGTTAAGCTCAATTTTCTTACCATCACGACTCAAAGGCCATACGTTTAATTTCCCATTTGTTGGAAAGCGATATAATAAACATGAATGGCTAACAAGATCTTCCGGTTCTTCTGGAAAACCTGCGGCCGCAAAATAAGCAGGAGAGCCGACAATAACCTGACGGTAAGAACCAAGCACCCTAGACATTAATCTGGAATCACGTGGATCACCGGTTCGGAGTACAGCATCAAATCCCTCTTCAATAACATCCACTATTCGATCGGAACAACTTATATCAAGTTTAATCTCTGGATAAAGGCGATTAAAAGCAGCAAATTTCGGCATAAACAACATACCAACTGACGGTAGGCTAATCTTTAGCTTTCCACTTGGCATTTTCTGCATCTGAGATAGTTCAGTTTCAGCAGCCTCAACCTCATCAAGGATTCGCTTGCACCGCTCAAAGAATAATGTTCCTTCCGGCGTTAATGTGACGGTTCGCGTAGATCGATGGAAGAGGCGTATTCCCAAACGCTCCTCTAACCGAACAATAGCCTTACTAACCGCCGACGAAGAGATGCCAAGTTGTTGACCTGCAACTGTGAAGCTACGGGCATCCGCCGCCCGAACGAACACGTTCAATGATCCCAAACTATCCATATTTCCCCCATTGCTGACAGATTGGTCATAAGTGTTTTGAACATCATCCTACTGTTCACTGGTCTATGGTAGCAAGTAGTATAGGCGTCAGGGGAAATTATCTTATATCTACATATTTATTAATGAAAAAAACAGATAACTCAGGTTTGCTAAATACAAGAATCATCAAATCGATAGAGATAATTTATCCCAGATATTTGATAAATATACCTAATAGATTTCGAGTTGCAGCGCGGCGGCAAGTGAACGAATCCCCAGGAGCATAGATAACGANNTAAACGTCAAAATGGAAAAAGAACAAACATGATAGTTAATAATATTGAATTACCGCAATTTATTGAATAGCCCCTTCCTAAAGGAAGGATTTATAAGACCAGGAAATGATTTTCCTAAGTTGGAATATTTTAATTTTATTCCACAGGAATATCAGCTAGTTAAAGAAGAAGCCAATATGCTCCCCTTTTGGCTTCTCTCCTTAAATAAAGGTATAAAATAAGATGCAATCAACTCTCCCAATAATCAAATGGCGAAAAATATTAAAAACAGAACAGTATCGAAAATACGATATCTCCAGTGCTCAACCGGAAAATGAAAATTGGACAACGTTAAATAACATTAAGTTACCAGCGAGTTTTCAACGAAAAGAGTGCCTACCGGGATTACTCTTTTCACACGTCCGGTCAACTCCCTGGGCTACAGCAGTCATCCACGGTGAAGAGCGACTCAGTTATTTGGAAATGGCAATTGGCAGTGTGCATCTGGCCTGCTATCTGCAAAACCTGGGATGTTTAGCAGGTGATTGCATCGGTATATTTGTTGAACCGTCGATTGAGCAGATGATCGGAGCTTGGGGAATTCTTTTTGCCGGTGGTGCGTATCTACCATTATCTCATGATTATCCAGAGGAACGACTTCGTTACATGATCCACGATAGCAATCTGAAAATTATATTCACCCAAGAAAAATTAAAGGAAAAATTGACCAGATTGGTTGCAGAAAATATCCATATCGTAACGCTTGAAGGCGTAGAGCAATCATTAGAATCCGGTGCCATTACCTGCAACATCCTCCATGACTATCTTAGCCCGGATAACTTGGCTTATGTCATTTATACCTCTGGAAGTACAGGTAAACCAAAAGGTGTAATGATTGAGCACCGCAATATCGTTAACCAAATGTGTTGGTTAAATGAAAAATGCGATTTAAACATTGAAAAAACAATTATTCAAAAAACGCCCATCAGCTTTGATGCAGCTCAATGGGAAATATTATCCGTCAGTTGTGGTAGCCGGGTTGTTATTAGTTCATCTGGAACACACAGAAATATTCCCCAACTCATTGACCTGATTATTCGCCACAACGTGACCACGTTACAGTGTGTTCCCACGCTACTACAAGCACTGATCGATAATCACAAATTCCGGGAATGCCACTCCCTTCGGCAAATATTCATCGGAGCAGAGAGCCTATCAAGAAAACTCGCCACTCAATGTATCCATGCACTACCAAACTGCCTACTGATTAATATGTATGGCCCAGCGGAATGTACAATTAATGCTTCCGTTTTCTTTGTTAATCACTACCCAATATCTGACGAAGTTAATTCCGTCCCTATTGGTAAGCCGGTATCCAATACGGAATTTTTTATTCTCGATCATCACTATCAGCCCGCCTCAGAATATGAAATTGGAGAGATTTATATTGCAGGCACTCAAGTCGCAAGAGGATATCTGAATCGTCAGGATCTCACGGAAAAGCACTTTCTTGAAATTGCGATACCACCAAATACGCAAAAAATCCGGCTTTATAGAACCGGAGACCTGGCCTATTGGGATAAAGATGGGAATGCCCACTTTGCTGGCCGGAAAGATAATCAAATTAAAGTGAGAGGGATGCGGGTCGAATTAGAAGAAATAAAAAATGCAATAGAGGTTATCGATCAAGTGAAACACGCTGCAATTTTGGCAGAAAAAGACCCTCAACACCGTTCAACACAATTAACCGCCTGTATTGAATTAGCAGATGAAACAATACGCCAGCAAGCAAAGTATGACATCACTTCAATTCTGCGGAGTGAACTTAGCAAAACATTACCGGACTATATGTTACCTGACAGATTTTTGTTCCTGGATACCATGCCTCTAACTTCCAATGGAAAAATCGATTTCGACACATTGCAAGCACTGGTCAGCACAGTATCACACAGTCCACAAGTACTCCCAAGCACCTCGACAGAAACACAGATCGTAAAGATATGGGAAGAAGTACTAACGCGAGAAAGCATATCTACCGAAGATGACTTCTTTGCTTTAGGCGGAAATTCTCTGATAGCCGTCCATCTGATACAACGTTTAAATGAAGAATTTGCGTTATCGCTACCTCTCCATACTCTATTTGAGGCCGCAACGGTTAAACAATTGGCAAAAATCGTTGAAGGTGAAGTAACCAGATTATCTTCACGATTGGCCTGCTTACAGGAAAAAGACGCTGGATTACCTGTCTTTTGCTGGCCGGGATTGGGTGGATACCCAATGAATTTACACCTGCTGGCTACACAGATCTGCACTGATCGATCATTTTATGGCATCCAGGCTTACGGAATTAATGAAGGAGAGGTTCCATACTCCACCATAGCCGAAATGGTGACTCAAGACATAACAGAAATCAAAAAATTACAACCTACCGGCCCATACACGCTATGGGGATATTCTTTTGGCTCTGTATTGGCTTTCGAAGCAGCTTACCAATTAGAACGAGCCGGAGAACGTGTCGAAAAGGTTGTTCTAATCGCGCCAGGGCTCTCGAAGATAAAATATCACGTTAATTCCACGGGAACAGAAAACGGGTCTACTTATCAGAACAGTGAGCTGGTATCACTATTATTCTCTGTATTTGCGGGCACTTCTCACAGTTCAGCTCTGAGTGAATGGCTGGCTAACGTTATCGATGAGCAAAGCTTTGTCTCTTTTGTTCATAAGCACTACCCAAACCTGAACCCTACGTTAATTGTTCGAATTGCCAGGATAGTTATTCAAACCTACGGACAAAAATATTCAGCGGCAGAACTGCAAGAACGAATAATCAAGGCGCCAATTACGGTGTTTAATGCACGTGATGATGCCGTTTCTTTTATCGAAGAAGCAACACCATACCTAAAACATCCCCCAGAAAACATCAATCTTAACGTTGATCATTTCGAGGTACTTAAGGAGTCAGGTGTTAACGAATTAGCTCGATTCTTGAGTTGATGGCTTCTGCAAACAACACAATGAAAATTATTTAAGGGGGTTCCATGATTAAAGAAAAAACTGCCACTCATGCGGGCAGTACCCATTTTCCTCTCGTTGCTCTACTCGCGTTAGCAATGACGGGATTCCTTGCGCTTCTCACAGAGACATTCCCGGCAGGCATTCTATCCCAAATAAGTAACAGTTTGGCCGTTTCTGAAGCATTAGCTGGTCAATTCGTTACACTCTACGCAATTGGCTCACTTGTCGCAGCGATTCCACTGACGACAGCAACACAAGGTTGGCGCCGTCGCCGATTACTCTTGATGGCACTCACTGGTTTGTTAATCTTTAATACGCTCACCGCGTTAACATCTAACTATATAGTGGCACTTGCGGCCAGACTTCTTTCAGGTATGGCAGGCGGCTTAATCTGGGGAATGTTGGTCGGCTATGCCCGACGGATGGTACCTGATCATTTAAAAGGACGTGCGTTGGCTGTAGCCGGTGTCGGGGCACCACTGGCACTCTCCCTTGGCGTGCCATTAGGAACATTCATTGGTGGAATTGTTGGCTGGCGTACAACTTTTGGTTTGATGTCTGTTCTAACATTGGTCGTCATCGCATGGGTCATGTTGAAAGTCCCTGACTACCCAGGACGTACTGCCGAAAAACGTATACCGATCAAAAAAGTTATCATTATTCCAGGAGTACGGCCGGTATTAAGCGTTCTTGTTTGTTGGGTACTGGCTCACAGTATTCTTTATACCTATGTATTGCCTTTTGTGACACAGGCGGGGCTTGCTACCAGGATTGATCTTGTGTTGTTAGCCTTTGGTATGGCGTCGTTGCTTGGAATATGGATGACAGGGCTGTTAATTGACAAAATGTTACGTTCGTTGGTGCTGATAAGTCTTGCCCTATTTACATTCGCCTCTCTCATACTTGGTGTTATCGGTACTCTTCCTGTCTTTGTTTTTCTTGCCGTGATCTTATGGGGATTAACCTTCGGCGGTGCCGCCGCCCTACTTCAAACTGCATTGGCCGAATCTGCCGGAGAAGGTGCGGACGTTGCTCAGTCGATTCTTGTTACCTTATGGAATTTAGCTATTGCAGCCGGGGGTATTATTGGCGGGATATTACTTGAAACACTTGGCGCCAGCTCATTCCCTTGGACCTTACTTGTTCTGTTAGTGCTAGCTTTGTTGATCGTCTGGAATTCAGGCAACTATGGCTTCCCTCACAAAGGAATCAAAGGTAAGTGAGCAATATCGGGGTTTGTTTGTGTTTAAATGCAGTTCAAGGCAGCTAAGCCTATGAACTTTACTTACTCTCAAACAAATCCCTTCACTCAATAATGATAAAGGGGATAACATGCCCGGCGAATTCACCTCTTCAACGCAAGAGAAAAAAAATAGCACCGATAACAGACTAACCGATAACACACTAAAAGTTGAAAAGTGCAAAGTTGTAAACCATTCCACTGGAGAAGCTCAGTCTTGTGTCGTCATCGGTGGTACAACACTTGCGATACGTTGTACCCAACAACTTCAAGCGGCCGGATACATAATTGTGGCTATTTTTCCCACGGAATCTCTGTTTTCCGAATGGGCAACTTCTCAAAATATACACTGTGTTGAAGCACTAGAAGATCTCCTGACGCTCTCCAGAACTCAGTCAATATGCTGGCTTTTTTCCATAGTCAATCCAGTTATTCTCCCTGCTCTATTAATCAATCAGTTCTCTCAAGGTGCTTTCAACTACCACGACGCACCTCTGCCACGCTATGCCGGCACTCATGCCACTTCTTGGGCTATCCTTGCCGGTGAGTCTCAGTATGCTATTACCTGGCATTTAATCGGATCTATGGTCGATAGTGGCGATATTGTTGTTCAGCGTCATGTTGATATTAAAAATACCGACACCGCACTTTCACTGAATCTTAAATGTTATCAGGCGGCTGCCGAAGGATTTACCGAACTATTAAACAACCTAGAGAACGGAGACATACCCCGCCGCCAGCAAGATCCTGCTAACCGCTTTTTTTTCTCAAGACGTCGCCGACCAGACGCTGCTGGTTGTCTATTGTGGAATAAAAAAGCTCAGGAATTGTCATCTTTGGTCAGATCTTTAACTTTCGGAGCTTACTATCCTAATCCACTAACATTACCTAAAGTTCTGCTGAGAGATCGCCTGGTACCGATAGGTACACTACAGGTGATGTATACACGTTCCGATCATAAACCAGGTACATTGTTGGGTATTAGCGAGGACCATTGGCTAATGACCACAAGTAGTGAAGATATACGTATTTCGTTTGTTGATAGCCGAGGCAAACCAATAAATGCACTCACCTTAGCCAATCAATGCAAACTTGAAATTGGTGATCAACTCCCCACAATTGAAAGATCAGATATTAAGACGTTAACAGATATACATGAACGACTTACCGAACAAGAGCTATTTTGGCAAAAAAGACTAGCGCGTTTTTCAACACCAATGCTGCCTTTTAGATTACGGGCAACGATAGATAAAATACCGAATTGGCATGTGTCTGAATGGAAAACAGTACTCAATCAGAACTCGCTTATTTCAACTGAGCTCGTTCAACACATTATATGCGCTTGGTTTATCTATTTGGCTCACACATCAAATGATACTCAATTTCAAGTCGGATGGGCGCAAGCAGGAGATGCTGTTCATTCTTCAAAATGGTCCGCCTTTTTCACCATGATTGTCCCAATGGAGATCCATATCGATTTACAGCAACGTCTTACAGAGATTTTAAATTCAATATTGTCTGAACAGCAATTGCTTGAACAACATAGAGTTTATCCCCGCGATATGGTCTCCAGACAACCTGTATTGCGTGCAATCAATCTGTTACATAACAATCGCCCGTGGCCGATTGGTATTTCCATCATCTCTGGTTACCGTGAAGATCTAACGAACAAAGAGGCTATGCAGGAGCTCGCAATTGTCGGCGAAATAATGACATTACAGATTGATCAAAATAAAGGAAGTTTCCGCTTCATATATAACAACAAATTGGTTGCAGCAGATGATATTGAACATGTGGCATCTGATCTGGCACGATTTTCGAATGTCATTGCAGACTCGAAAAATTTAAATATTGTGGCAAATGCACTGCCAATATATACCTAATAGATTTC
>NZ_JAHZMK010000010.1:5716-175703 GCF_020387775.1 Photorhabdus antumapuensis | reverse complement strand
TTGAAAGATGAAGGGTATATAAATTTTCACGGTGAGATATTGTACCAAAATTAGAAAAAACTGCCGTAAACTCTCGCTCAATGCGAGGGTGCCGCAAAAGATCAATGAGGTTGAGTCAGTTACTTCCGCGCAGGAACTTCAACATAGCCAGCCTCTAACCCGACCACCTCCACACCTTGAGGAACAGCATGCCCCGGTGTCACCATAATCTGCTGTGTTTGTGCGTTTAGTTCACGGCGATAGGTGACGAAAATTCGTCCATCAGGGCCGGTATGTAATGCCTCGGCTGGCACGGCCAATCCACGCTCATTGCGATACGTGACAATAGCCAGTTTCGCACTCATACTCAGCCGGATACGCTGCCGCTGTTCAGGAATAAGAGGATCAATCGCCACTAATAGATCATAGGTTACACCCGCTCCCTGCATTTCCTTTGAACTCCCCTGTACCCCAATTGTCTTAATTTGCCCCCGTAGAGATAGCCCGGCAAAACCATCACCGGTGATCTCAACCGGCATTCCTTCATACACTTGATAAAGGTCAGCCTCTTCAATACGCGCTACCGCCTGGATTTGTTCCAAATTGATTACCCCTAACAGAGGTGTTCCCTGAGTGACACGAGTCCCCTTTTGAATAAATAACTCCTTATCTGATTCCGATACCTGTGGGCGAATAACAATGCCATCAAAAGGAGAAACCAATTCACGTTGGGCTTGCTGGGTCTCAAGCGCCTGATAACGCGATTGGGCATTAGCTAATTCCATATCAGCAATCTGGCGATTCTCCCCGGTGCCTTTCTCAAGGGCAACACTCAGTTCCGCCTTAGCGGCGGCAAGATCGAGCTGTTGAACTCTGACCTGTTGCTCCAGTGTATCAATCTCCATACGGGGAACAATGCCACGCTCGAACAAAGCCCGGGTATCGATTAGCTTACGTTCGGTATCGCTCAAACTTAACTGAGCATTCGTTAAAGCTCTACGTACCCTAGCGACATCCTGACTGTTCTCCCATCCCACCAAATCTTGTACGGCTTTTTGGGCTTTCAACAGTTCCGTGAGCGCCTGCCGCAATTGAATGTCCAACTGTGTCGTATCAAGGCTCAACAGGGGTTGCCCACGCTTAACGCGCTGGCCTTCAGTTACCATCACCTCCGCAATAACACCATCAAATGGCGCGGCAATCGTCAAACTGGTTGCAGCCTGAATACGGCCAACTAACCCAAGACGATTTTCCAGTCGTTGAGGTTCAACATGCACCCACCGTTGCGGTGATGATGTATCAGTTGAAGAAGAGAGGAAAACATAAGCAATGGTAGCCCCAATGACTAATGCAACAGCAAGTGTCACGAGCCAACGAGTCTTATACCTGAAACGGGCAACTCCCCTGATCTTAGTCGTTAAGTGCAATGTCCCAACTCCCTAACGTAGTACCCAATGTTTCGTCCAACTCCGCTTGTGCATTTAAGTAGGTGATCAACGCATTGAGACGAACATTCTCTGCATTACGCAAATCAGTTTCAAAGCTCAAGACTTGAAAGTTACTGGAGCGGCCCACTGTCAATTTTTCACGTTCAATCTCCAGCTTGCGCAGGGATAGATCCCTGGCACGCTGTGCGATCTCATATTGACGCCAACGCGTACCAATATCGCGTACCGCATTACCCACATTACGTTCCAGTGACTGTTTTGCCTCATCAAGACGAATGTCTTGGTTCTGAACATCAACCCGCGCCCGCACTTCCGCCTGGCGCTGACTCAAATCACCAATGGGTATCTCTACCTGAACACCGGCGTAATTTTCCCAATTACGAGAACGGTTTGACCCTGTTTGATCACGTACCTGACTGGCACCACCAACTAAAGAGACATCCCATAAACGTTCGTTACGGGCAACGGTCAGGTTAATTGCAGCCTGCTCCGCCGTAATCAATTGAGTGAGATACGATGGCTGTTGCTCTTGTGCCAAATGTTGCGCCTGGAGCAGGTTAATATCTACACGTTTAGCTTCCAATCTGTCAGTAGCCTTTACCTGAGTTTGTAAGTCTAAGGCGAGCAATCGCAGCAATTCTAAACGACTCCTATCCAATTGATTAGCAGCTTCCTCCGCAGCCAGCTCCTGCATGGCAACATCAGCCTCCGTCTGGACAATCTCAAACGCTGCCATTCTGCCTGCGGAAATCATAGCTTTGTTAACCTCCAGCAGTTGACGCGAACGTTCAAGAGCATCACGTGCGATTTGTAATTGTTCTTGAGCACGCAACAATTCACGATAAGCCATAATAACTTGCGTGATAGTCTGGGATACCGTCGCTTTTAGGTTCAAACGATTTGTCTGCTCCATCAATTGAGCAAGACGCACAGGTGCTGTAGCCACATCTTTGCCAGCACCACGCAACAGAGGCTGAATAACTGAGAATGAAACACCATCATTACGGCTACGACCTGCGTTGTCTGCCCATGTTGTCCGATTCGTCCAAGACAAACTGAATCGAGTACCATATTCTCCAAGCAGCGTAGATGTGGGTGTAATCTCGCTCTGGCGATAGCGATCGCTTTGATTTCGGGCAGTGACATAACGGCTATTAATCAACAATTTTGGCGTAAAACGATCTTCAGCAACGCGTAAATCGAATTTCTGCGCAATCCGATCCAGATAAGCACTGCGAATCGAACGATTGTTTCGTAACCCTAAATAGATTGCATCACTGAGTGTCAGACCAATAGTTTGCTGATTAAGCGAAATTGTATCCGTTGTAGGCATGGTTGCCTGTGATGGATTCAACTGCTCCGCTAACGCTTGTTTGACAGATGCAGCTATTATCAGGGCAATGATGATGCCAATAGCACGTTGAAAAACTTGGCTAATCATCACGCAGTGCCTCTACAGGTTGTAATCTGGCAGCCGCCAATGCCGGATTGATACCGAAAAACAGACCAATCACTAATGAACTAGCGATACCCAGAGGCAAAGAGAATAGGGATAACGTAAATACCCAGCCCGAAAATTTTACAAATAGGTATCCCGCCGCTACCCCCAACAATGAACCAACCATTGCACCGGCAATTGCCAGAATGGCAGCCTCCAACATAAACAGCATACCAATATCAACAGGCCGAGCTCCCAAAGCCATACGAACACCAATTTCACGTCTGCGTTCCGAAACATTCATCAGCATGACATTCATCACGCCCACACCTCCCACCAGCAACGAAATTCCCCCTAAACCCGCGAGCAAATAGGAAAATGTCTTTGCTTGACGCGTCAATCCATCAAGCAATTGTTTCGGGATCTCAACTTCGACCTGACGACCTTTTGATAATGAGACAAGGTAGTCACGTAACGACACCGCGTCACTGTTTAACGTTGTTGTATCACGTGCTCTGGCAATGACGCTTCCAATTTCTGGCGCAGGCCGCAACCGCCGCATTGCTTCAATAGGCAGTATGACCGAATGATCAATCGAGCCGGGGAGTAAAGGGTTCGGCCCCTGAACAGCGAGAATTCCTATAACTTCAAACAGATATTCCCCAATTTGCAATTGACTGCCTATTCGAATAGGTTGATTGGCTACTTTTAATTGTTTGGCAATATCCGCTCCGAGCACGGCATAGGTCGTTTGACGATCATAGTCCGATAGAAAACGTCCCTGCTCAATCTGTAAATCCAGCACCGCAGCCAGATCAGAGGATGTACCGGTAATATTCGTATCTATCCCTTGCCCTTGGAAGCGTATACGGGTTGAGTGTAACGTGATGGGCGCAGCATGGGTGATAGTCGGTATTGTATGAATCAGCGCCTGAGTATCCAGCACAGATGGCGCGGGTTTGACAACGGCACCGGGAATAAAACTAAAATGAGCAACCAAAATATTGCTTCCCATACTTTTAAACGTGCTGATAGCTTCATTAACAGCATTATGACCGATGTTTAAAAGTGCAATGACGGAAGCACATCCGACTGCAATACCAAGCAAAGCAAGCAAGGAGCGCCTTCCTAGCAGACGCAGACTACCCAGTGATTCACGCAGGGCCTGCGCGAAAGAAAAACCGTAGCGACTAGAATTCACATTAAGCATCAAGGCTATCCAGCCACAGATCGGTTTCGGAAAGCCGCCCATCATTAACATAGAGACAGCGCTGCATATTTTTGGCTATTACTTCATCATGTGTAACCATGACGAGCGTAACACCTTGCTCACGGTTCAATGACAGAAGCAGTGCCATAATATCACTTGCTGTAGCACTATCGAGATTGCCTGTCGGTTCATCCGCCAGAATCAGAGAAGGCTTACCGACCAAAGCCCTGGCAATAGCAACACGTTGCCGCTGTCCCCCAGAGAGATCAGCCGGACGATGGTAAATACGATCAGCCAGACCAACCAACTCAAGCTGGTATTTCGCCTCCTGCCGAGCTAGAGAACGAGAATACCCACGATATAACAATGGCAGCGCCACATTATCCAACGCCTGCATTTTGGGAAGTAAATTGAAACTCTGAAACACGAAACCAATTTCCTGATTTCTTATTCTCGCCCGTTCATTAGGAGTAACATTTGTTATATTAACTCCACTAAACTGAAAATATCCAGAAGTGGGTTGATCCAGTAAACCAAGAATATTGAGTAGCGTACTTTTACCTGAACCGGAAGCGCCAACAATTGCACAACTTTGCCCGCGCATGATAGTGAATGATATTTTATCAAGTACTGGGTAATATTTTTCCCCCATACGATAAGATCGACAAATATTTTCCATGTAAATCAGGACTTCCTGACATGGGGAAGTTGTGATTGTCATGTCTGATTTATTCATCGTTTTTGACATCCATTAAACGTATCACTGACTCCACTTGGTTGTTTAGCAGGTTTTATATCATGGGGAGATCTTCTTGTAAAAGATTACGGTCTAAGTGACCGGCAAAAACATCGAACAGTAAAATATATTAGATTTACTTAACATAAATTCAAATCACCCATTGCATTTCAGGGTTAATCCACCCAAATTACTTCTGCCTACTTTGGCATTGCGTACAGACTTTTATAAAAATTCAGAAGATACAGGGCGCGAGATCAAAATGTACATCTAAGCTCTCGCAATAGAAAATTATCAGATATTGGGGTAATGGCTATGAAATTAAAAAAAATCTTTGGTATCGGTAGTGCTTTATTGTTAACTATATTTTCACAAACAGTACCTGCGGCAAGTGGCAGCTATCACTCTTCAGTTGTTCTGCCTACACTGTATTCCAAAAATTTCCTAGAAACTGCTAACGTTCCTATTGTCGGTTCTCCCCCTGCAACAGGAAAGATTACCAATGTATCTTGGACTTGGAACGTTGTTGGATGGCCTCAGAATTTATCGGTTTATCTTTGTCAGGGAGATACCAGCAGTTGCATAGATATATCACGCACGCGAAGAATGTCGACAGCCGCATTTAATAATAGAAGCCCGGCACAGCAGTTCCTTTTCGCCTTAAAGGTTGGAAACGGTAACGTTATGCCAATAGCAGGTCAAACCGGAGAAATTACTGTTAGTTGGCAATAACATTCCAATAACTCTCCAAAGATTGCCGCTAATATTATAGGCGGCAATTCTGATTTGCGTTGAATATTGGTAGGATTTAAGAAAGTTGCTGTATGATTTCTTCAAGGATTATGAACATTCACCCTATCCTTATAGTGCTTCGAGGCTTTAAGCAGCTTTGAGTTTGCTTTCGGCGGATTTTCTAAAGCTGCCAACAAAGCAGCAGCTTGAAAGATGAAGGGTATATCTCTTAGATAATTAATCCTACGGTAATTTAGCCCCTTTATAACCAGATAAAATCAATTCCCATTCCTGTTGAGCAAACCATGTCTGGGTTTTGCCATCATAATGAAGACTATCAGGCAGAAAAACACCAAACTCAGTCGCCTGTCCGGTATAGTCGGGCGAATTCCGTGCATCAATCAACGTTCGGTATTGGGGATCATCAGCGATAACATTATTGATTGCCTCAAGCACATAGCTGGTGTTGATGGGATCAAACGCAATCGAAAGTGGATAATACAATCTCCACGGTATACTACGAGACCCCAAAGCATCACTGATACCCGTAATGATGCGGGTAAAATTCTGCTCTGATGCTTGTGCCGCCAATACACTTTCGGTTTCTGCTTCCCATTGGTTCCAATGAACAGCCAAAATGCGAGGATTTTTGCCTAGCTTACGCAATGATTCGACCGCCATACGCAAAGTTTTGACTGCACGCGGATAGAGCGATTCCACATCGCAGGGATCACGTTCAGGAGCCCAACGGTTATCCGGTGGATTATCCAGATACATACCTTGACCACCCCAACCCATTAAAATGACATAAAGATCAGGTAAATTAAGCGCATTACCTTCGTCAATATGGTCTTGCCAGAACTTGGCGAAACGATTGGCGGCATTGACTGAGTGATCCTGATTGCCACGGGGTAAACTGGCAGGAGCGCCAATATTGGCATTACCAAAGCTAGTCAGCCCTGTCCAGTTAATTGCAGGAAAGTCAACGCTGTAAACTTCTGGCAGAGATAATGTGAATACGTTTTTTAAACCTTGGGTAATTTCTTCATCTCGCGGTAATTGTGTTCCATGACCATAACTATTTGATTGTCCAAGTATGATAAATAGTGGCGCATCATTAGGCGCCCACGGAGAATATTTTATTTCAGGTGAATAAAGTTGTTTATCTGTCATCAGTTTTCCTCTTACAATAATTTAAGTTATTAGGTTTGTTCTCTTCACCAAAATATAACTTATTTCTGGTAGATAAAAAGCCACCCGATTAATAAATTATATTTATGGTGCGCGAATGAAAAGCTATTTTAAATAATTGCGTTTCACAGAACAGTTATTTATATTTCACCTTAAAAAATACACTTATCAGTTTAATCAAGCAAACAAAAATATAACTCATAAAAACAAGTTGGATTAATAAATAATGTTTGAATTTTTTATTTCACTTGGCATTGACGGCATTTTTTGAATATAAAACTTATTGAAAATATGCAAGAATATATTACTACATTTAAAGATATAACTATTTTCAATGATTAGAATTAAATTAATAAATTTGAAATTACTGCCATTAATTACTGAGATTTAAATACAACTACTAGCCTAATAAGAATAATTTTTACAGCTCGTTGATAAAATTTAATTTAAATTCTCCGAGCTTGCCAAAAAGCTTTTTTCCAGTAAACATTATTCATAGATGAACGAGTAACACCTTTATGGGTTGATGCATGAATAAACTGGTTATTGGCATCATAAATGCCAACATGTAACCCATGCTCACCACTACCTGTTCTGAAAAAGACCAAATCACCCGGCATTAAATCGCTTTTATCAATGCGAGTCCCTAATTTTATTTGCCCACCGGTAGTACGGGGTAACTGAATATCAAACCGGTCACTGAAAGTACGGTAAACAAAACCAGAACAATCTACCCCCCGACGATCCATCCCACCATAATGATATGGTGTACCACGCCATTGATTAAGCTGCTCCTTAAGCTGAAAAATCACCATGATTGGATCAGAAAGCACCGTTTTTAACGCCGGAGCTGGAGTCCTAGAGGGGTGACTGGAACAGCCAATAAGTAACAGACTGAGCAACAAGAGCAACTCTTTTGTTCTTATTATCATTATCCCCCTCCTCATAAGATCAGAAAAATAAGCTAACTCTATCCGGCACTCAATAAAAAAACAAGGCTGTACTTTAAGTAAAATAGCCAAATAGTTATTTTATTCTTCATTCTGGATGGCTAATCAACCAGACACCACACAAAATAAAAATCACGCCTGCGCTTTTCAATAATGTGATGGTTTCATTAAACCAAGGCAATAAAGCCGCCATTAAATAGACAAATACATAACTTAAGCTTATTAACGGATAGGCTTTATTTAATGGTAAATATTTTAGCGTAAATAACCAGCACAGCATAGATAATAGATATCCAGCCAGACCAGCCATTACCGTCACCAGAGAATGGCGATTACTCCATAGCCACTCAATATCAAACCAATGCAAACCAAGATTCAACACTGGCAAATTGACAACACCCCATTTCAGTAATAACTGGGCTATTGTCACCAGTAATACGCTAACTAATCCCCAAATATAACCTTTCATTCATTTAAGCTCATCAGCAAAATTCCCAACATGATAAATACAACCCCACTCCAATGTTTTCTGCCCGCTTTTTCCTGATAGAAAAATTTCCCCGCCAAAGTGACCATGATAAAATTTATACTCAACATTGGATAAGCAATTCCTAACGGCAATATCTGCAATAAACGAAGCCAAAATAACATGCCAACAGCCAATAGAATCACAGCGCCTATCAACCATTTCAGCGCAGATGCCCGCTGATAAATATCACTCTGCCAACACATCACAGCCTGTTTCTGACATAACTGACCAGCACATGTCAGCAAGCTAACCAGCAACAATAAAGCGAAACTTATCATGGGCGCTTCTCATAAACCAAAATAGCAAAACGATAATTGCGGCTAATTTGATCTGCTTTTGGCAAATCAGGTAATTTCTCATTTTTATATAAATGAAAGAGTACTGACACCCGCCCTTCTTTACGCGCTTTCTCTAACCATTGCGGAAAATCTTTATAGCTGATATATCGATATCGGCTATCTGGATAATTCAACCCATATTCCAGCTCTCCCCAACGTTCAAACATATAAATATCACTACGCTTCATCTCCCAAGCGACACTGGTCGCAAGACCAACACTTTCCGATAGAATATAGCGACTGTCTGCAAGTTCCTGATGGTGTAACTTAATAAAATTCTGAGGTAATTTGGAATTAACGGTATTTTCAGGCAAAGTATTTCCTATCACTAAACTGACAACAACGGAACAAAACGCTGCCCATAACCAGTATTTCCCGTTCGACGCAAAACACAGATAACCGATAATTCCCCAAATACCAAAAGCAACAATCGCTAAAACCCATTTAGACCATTCTGATGGCTGATATAAAGAGTGTTTTGTCACTGCTTCCATAGCAAACAGAACCATTACCGCCAGCAGACCAAGAAATACGTTAACCATTCCATTGATTTTAAGTAACTTCATCTTGCCATTTTTGACGCAATCGACACCAAATTTAGCCATCATCATTGCCAATGGCGCCATACAGGGAAGGATATAAGTTGGCAATTTTCCCTTCGCAATACTGAAAAATAACAATGGCACGACAAACCAGCAAAGTAGAAAAAACATTTCAGGATTGGATTTTCTTTCTTTCCAACCTTTAATCAACGCCCCGGGTAATAATCCTAACCACGGGATCACACCAAAAATAAGAATGGGTATGTAATACCAGAATGGTGCAATATGCTGTGCATCATCGGAAGAAAAACGCTTAATATGTTCAACCCAGAAGAAATAGTGCCAATAATCAGGCTCACGTAGCGCAATTGCAATCACCCACGGTAAACTGATTGCTATCGCCGAAATAATAGCAAGTGGGCCAAAATAGACTATTTGCAGGACCCGTTTCTGATAAATGACAATGGGCAACATCACAATGACCGGAACAGCCAATGCCAGAAACCCTTTAGTCATAAAACCCATACCGCAGCACAAACCAAGTACCAAATATGCCATTATCCGCCGTCTGGTACAGTCTGTTTTTAGCGCCCAGAAGCTACATATCATGGCAGCCGTTATCCACAAAGAAAACATCGGATCGAGTACGCTATAAGTGCCAATGGCAAATACCAGAAACATTGAGATGTAGATAAGGCTAGTAGCAAAAGCAATATGTCGGTTATGCCACATCATCATAGCAAGTCGATATAATAAAATTGCGCTGATAAAAATACAAAAAACCGATCCAAAACGGACAGCAAAATTATTATCGCCAAAAATCCATTGGCTAATATTATTAATCCAATAACCCGCTACAGGCTTTTCAAAATAACGAATATCCAGCAAATACGGAACAATCCAATCTCCTCGTTGCAGCATTTCACGACTGATTTCTGCATAACGGGTTTCATCAGGCTGCCATAGCAGACGGCCATTAAGGGGTAATAAATAGGTAAGGACAAAAAAAAGAGCCATCAAAAAGGCCCCCACTTTACACGCCCGATTATTTAACATATATAAGTTAAACCTCTTGTTGGCATCCTAACCATCCTTCTCTACAGGAAAATTCGGAACGAACAATTCTCCCGACAGGAAGCTGCTGTATATTTTCAGGCAGCAGATGACTCAATGCACAAAATTGTATGTTTTCCCGATGAACCATCTCCAACAGCTTTGCAAATTCTGTGGACTTGGACATCCCTTCTACTTCCGTATGGATGGTATATACCGGAACTCCCTGGCTGTTTTTTATCTCATTAAGAATAAACTGGTTAAAATCTTCATCTTTAACCTGAATTCCTATCACTTCGTCATAAGTTGGTAATGTCACCGGAATTTGCACGGTACCAAGAGTACCATCAGACAAAATGGGCCTGAATGGATGAGTTCCCCGACAATCGCTGTTGTAATCAAAACCAAACTGTTGCTTTACCGCGAGTACGCGTTCATCCGCCCGCCAACCAGCAACAGCAGAACAAGTTAC
Organism: Photorhabdus antumapuensis; assembly: GCF_020387775.1. Taxonomy (NCBI): domain Bacteria; kingdom Pseudomonadati; phylum Pseudomonadota; class Gammaproteobacteria; order Enterobacterales; family Morganellaceae; genus Photorhabdus; species Photorhabdus antumapuensis. Next base: position 165,085 of record NZ_JAHZMK010000010.1, on the reverse strand, counting down.
CCGTTGGCCAATTGCCTGTACCAATGCATCCACTCCCAATTTAACCTGCTCTGTTAACTGAGCTTCAGACCAACGGCCAACTTTCGCCTGCCAACGCTGATGATCCCAAGCATGCAGACCCACTTCATGGCCTGCATCCAGAGTTTGCTTCATCAAGTAGCCTAAATCTTTAGCAATCTTCTTACCCGGCCATGCAGTCCCCGCCAGTAAAATATCAAGACCATACAGAGACGCTGCATTTGACCTCAACATTTTCCATAAGAATTTTGGCCGCAAAAGACGCCACAAATGACGCCCCATATTATCCGGCCCAACACTAAAGAAAAAACTGGCCTGAATCTGATGTTTTGCCAAAATTTTGAGCAATTGCGGTACCCCTTCAACGGTTCCTCGATAGGTGTCCACATCAACTCTCAAGCCAATTTGTTTCATTAATTTTTCCCTAATTCTTCCACTGCACCACGCAAGAAGAAATCCAGTGTTTCATTTATCGTCTGTTTCATGTCAATGGTTGGTTTCCAACCTAGTAACCGCTCCGCATTTTTAATACTTGGCTTACGGTGTTCAACATCCTGATAACCTTTACCGTAGTAACTGCCACTTTCAATCTTTTTAAATCCAGCAAACGGAGGAAAATTATCTCTCAATTCATGGTCTTCAAAGCTATCAAGTAATATTTCCGCCAATTGGCGAATACTGGCTTCATTATTTGGATTACCAATATTGATAATTTGGCCGTCACATAACCCATCTCGGTTTTCAATAATACGAAACAGCGCTTCAATACCATCATTAATATCAGTAAAGCAGCGTTTCTGTTCACCACCATCCACCAGCTTGATCGGTGAGCCTTCAACTAAGTTCAATATCAGTTGTGTGATCGCTCTGGAACTGCCAATACGCGCAGAGTTCAGGTTATCCAAACGTGGCCCCATCCAGTTAAATGGACGAAATAGCGTGAATTTGAGCCCTTCTTTCTCACCATATGCCCAGATAACTCGATCCAATAATTGTTTGGAGACAGAATAGATCCAGCGCTGTTTATTAATCGGGCCAACAATCAGACGAGAATCATCTTCGTCAAACTCTTTATCATCACACATTCCGTAAACTTCTGATGTGGACGGGAAAATAATCCGTTTATTGTATTTAACGCAATAACGAACAATCTTTAGATTCTCTTCGAAATCCAGTTCAAATACGCGCAGTGGGTTACGGGTATATTCAATCGGGGTTGCAATAGCCACCAGCGGCAGAACCACATCACACTTCTTGATGTGATACTCGATCCACTCCGTATGGATATTGACATCACCTTCAATGAAGTGAAAACGCGGATTGCCAATAAAACGCTCAATGGCGGAAGAACCGATATCCATACCATAAATATCATAGTTGCCATCACGTAATAGACGTTCTGTTAGATGATTACCAATAAAGCCATTCACACCGAGAATTAATACACGTTTCCGGTGGCTAATTTGAGTGGTTGTCTTTGGGCCAACACGTACATCAGTCACAATGCTCATATCTACTGCCAGACGGTGGCCCTGAACATACAAACCCGATTCACTTTGCCCATTGATAATTTCTAACGCGCCTTTTCCACAGGCAATAATTAACGGATCTACCGATAATACTGTTCCCGGCTGTTTGTCATGCGTCTCATTCAACGGGGAGGCGCGCCAGATAGTAATCTTACGCTCACCCAAGAAAGTAAATGCCCCAGGATATGGCTCAGTTACTGCCCTGACAAGGTTGTTAATTTCCATGGCTGATTTGCGCCAGTCAATCTCACCATCCGCAGCAGTACGACGCCCAAAGTAAGTTGCCTGTCTTTCATCTTGAGGTATGGCAGGATAAGTTCCGGCTTTGATCTGAGGTAATATTTGATCAAACAGTTTTTCCGCTGCTTCACGAATTTTACCGTGCAAAGTCAACGCGGTATCTGTCTCTTCAATAGCAACCTTATGTTGAGCAATAATATCCCCTGCATCAGGTTTCAACACCATTTTATGCAGGGTTACACCTGTTTCCACTTCACCATTTAAAATCGCCCAGTTAATAGGGGCACGACCACGGTATTTTGGCAACAGTGAACCATGCAGATTAAATGCACCTGTACTCGCCAGCGATAAAATATCTTCGCTCAACATATCTCGGTAATAAAAAGAGAAAATCACATCAGGTTTCAACTCCCGGATACGTTCAATCCACAGTGGATGGTTAACGTTTTCTGGCGCAAAAACCGGAAGCGCCAAATCTGCACTTAAACGGGCAACAGAAGAGAAAAAATGGTTTTCATTAGGATCATCTGTATGGGTAAATACCGCCTGAATATCAAAACCCGCTTTAGTTAAAGCATTGATCCCGACACAGCCGATATCATGATAGGCAAATACAATTGCTTTCATTTAGTACTCTTCCTGGTTGTCGTTGGTCTTTTTATCTCCGACCACTTTTTGAATAAAATAACGTGGGCGAGCACGAACATCGTTATAGATACGGCCTATGTATTCACCTAATAAACCCATCGCGACGAACTGCGCGCCAATAAATATGAAAAGGAGAGCAAACAGAGTAAATACCCCTTCTGCTGCCCATATGGCACCGAAAATAAGACGTAAAACCATCAATAATACAGCCAGCAAAAAACCAGAAACTGCAATCACACTTCCTACCACACTCAGCAAACGCAAAGGTGCTGTTGTCAGGCAGGTCAGCAAGTCATACATCAGATTAATCAGCTTCATGAAGCTATATTTGGAATCACCAAATTCACGCTCTGCATGAGCAACATCAATCTCAATGGTTTTACGGGCAAAAGTATTTGCCAGAATAGGAATAAAGGTGCTGCGTTCATGGCACTGCAACATGGCTTCCACAATGTGGCGACGATAGGCACGGAGCATACAGCCATAATCACCCATAGAACGGCCTGTTGCCTTAGTAATCATAGTATTGATGATTTTTGAAGCTGTTTTACGAAACAGAGAATCCTGCCGATTAGCTCGGCGAGTACCCACAACGTCATAACCTTGTTCAGCCGTTTTAACAAGACGGGGGATCTCTTCTGGCGGATTCTGTAAATCAGCATCAAGCGTAATAACTAAATCGCCATTGACCTGATTAAACCCCGCCATAATCGCTGAATGCTGACCATAATTACGATTAAGTAAAATAGCAATAATATGATTTTCAGATTGTTCCGCAGCCTGAATCAGAATTTCCGCAGATTTATCACTACTACCATCATCCACCAGAATAAGCTCATATTCCTGAGTCAATTGTTTACAGGCTGCTAAGGTTCTTTCCAATAAAAGAGGCAAACTTTCTTCTTCGTTATAAATTGGAATAACAACAGAAACTTTTTTAATTTGTTCAAATGACACTTATCTGTGCTCCGAAATAATTTCTTGTAAAGCATCAGTGACACGATCTACATCGTCATCACTCATATCAGGAAAGAGTGGCAATGAACAAAGTGTTACTGAATTCCATTCTGATTCAGGCAATGACAACTGCGGATACCGATCCCGATAATATCTTTGTGTATGTGCAGCTCTGAAATGCAAACCTGTGCCAATATTCTTATTTTTCAAACGTTCCATTAATGTGTCGCGATCAATGCCACAAACATCCTTATTAATCCGCACCATAAATAGATGATGTGCATGCATATGCTCATAATCGGGCACACTTAACATCTGCAAAGGCGAGTCTTTTAATGCCGCTGAATAACGGGCAACAATTTGCCGACGGCGAATATTCATTGATTCCAATTTACTTAATTGCACCACGGCAATCGCAGCATGAATATCAGATAAATTATATTTGTAACCCGGTTCTATGACTTCTGCCTGTGGTCTCCTGCCTTGAATCTGGCGGTCAAAAGCATCAATACCCAATCCATGAAACTTTAGACAACGAATTCGTTCAACAAGTTCATTATTATCAGTAGCAATTAACCCCCCTTCCGCACAAGTGGCATTTTTTATGGCATGAAAAGAAAAAATCGCTGTGCCATGCTCACCAATCCATTCATTCTTATAACGGGTTCCTAATGCATGAGCCGCGTCCTCAATCAATGGAATGCCCGCATCCTGAGCAATCCCACGCAATGCATCTAAGTCACAAGGCGCACCAGCATAATGAACAGGAATAATCGCTTTGGTTCTGGAAGTCATCGCCTTTTTCACGGTCTGCGCGTCGACCATTAAAGTATGGCGATCAACATCAATCATGATTGGTTCAGCACCAAGCAAACAGATCATATTTATTGTGGATACCCAAGTTTGAGACGGTGTAATCACTTCATCACCAGGACCAATTCCCAGCGCCATGAGTGTCAGATGCATACCCGCCGTTGCAGAGGCCAATGCAATCGCATGTTTGCAGCCAAACATGCGGCAAAAGTCCTGTTCCAATTGATGATTTTGCGGGCCTGTTGTAATCCACCCCGAACGAAGAACCTTCTCTACTGCCTGAATTTCTTCATCACCTATCGCAGGACGAGAAAATGGAAGAAAACTACCCATAAAACACAGTCCAATTCATTCATAATATAACGATATATTAGATGACTATATCTGAACGAATCGTAAACACAGGTATGATTTAGCAAATTAAGTGGAAATTACAATAGATTCACGGTAGGCACATAAGACTGAACTGTAATTTAAGGTAACGAAACCCACCAATATTTATCTGCTTTTTCTGGCACACATTTGATATCAGCGGCAAAAACGCTGGAGAGTGTATTTTCTGTCATTACCTCATCCGGTTTTCCATTCGCCACCAATGATCCATTAGCAAGCAGCCATATCCGATCAGCTTTATCATAGCTATGATTGAGATCATGACCACTCATGACTACGGTTCCACCAAGTTCACAGAATTTCTTTACCAACAGATCAAGTGCTGCTACCTGAGTGATATCAAGATTATTCGTAGGCTCATCCAAAAGTAATAATTTGCCTTCCAAATTGATTGATGGCCAGACTTGTAAAAAAACCCCGGTTAATCGCACCCTTTGCCATTCACCACCAGACAGATTTCCTACAGGTGTCTCTAGAAGCTTTCCCAACTTAAAAAAGGAACAAAGTTCTGACAACACACCCTCATAATTAACAAGATGGGCAGCTAAATGTAGTTGCAAATATTGAAAAACCGGCATTATTGGCACAGAAGAAATTTGCTGGCTAAGCCATGCTCTGTACCGTGCTAATTGGCAGTGACTATATTGACTAAGACACTTTTGTTGCAAATCGATTGCACCACTATAAGGTAAGATACCGGCCATACAGGCCAATAGTGTACTCTTTCCTGAACCATTCGGACCAATGAGATGTATCTGTTCACCTTGTTGTACCAACGCTGTCAGCGGCATTAATCGGTTTCGTACTGATACTTGATTGAGAGCCATCAACTGATTGGTCACTTGCACATTATTCACTTTCTTAACCCCAGTCTCTGACTCTCAATAATAACCAAATGAATACTGGCGCCCCCAATGTTGCAGTCACAACGCCAATCGGTACTTCTGCATTATTCAAGCTAAGACGAGATAGCAGATCAGCCAGCAATAATCCATAACCGCCGGATAGAACACAGGCAGGCAGTAGAGTTTTATAATCTGTCAGGCCGCATAAACGCAAAATATGTGGAATAACCAAACCAATAAAGCTAATTGTTCCAGCAAGTGCAACACTTAACCCAACCAATAACCCAACAACAAAGACAAATAAATTACGCCAATAATAAAGTGAGATACCTAACTGTTGGGCCTGTGTTTCTCCCAGTGAAAGAAAATTAAGTACTTTTCCTTGTCTGCTCAACCAAATAATCAAAGGAAACAAAGCGACTACCAACCATTGCTGCCGCCAGTCTATTCCACTGAAACTCCCCATCATCCAATACATTAGCTGACGCAAGTCCAGGCTAGTACTAAAATAAACCATCCAAGTCATTAACGCACCAGAGACAACCCCAAAAGCAACCCCTACCAACAACAAACGGGCATTATTCAGATAACGATTTCTTGAAAAGGTCAGCAATATCATTGTGACAGTCAGTGCGCCGAGCACAGCGCCAATACTTAATAACCAGAATGGCGCAATGCCATGAAACATCAGCACCAAAAACACCACCACCACGCCAGCACCATTACTGACCCCCAATAGCCCAGGTTCCGCCAACGGATTTTCAAACAGTGCCTGCATTACTGCACCCGCCACAGTCAGGCTCGCACCTACAGCAACGACAGCTAATACACGAGGAAAACGTAACTGCCACACAAACAATTGACCTGTTTCAGAAAACCATTTATTAGGCCAGATCCAATTTTCCCCAGCACAAAGCGAGAGAAAAAAAACCAATAAAAATAAACAGGTGAGAATTGCCAAAAAACGATAATCATGCCTTTTCTGACGAGTCACTAATTCAGTGATGGAATGAGTGGGTTGCATGGTAAATCAAGCTCATGAGGGAGGATCGTTTAAGAAAAAGGCCGCTATTGATGCGGCCTTTTTGATTATTCTTTAGGTGTGGCTTTCTCAACCCTGCTTTTTAACTTCTGACCAGGACGGAATGTCACTACTCGGCGAGCTGTAATCGGAATATCCTCACCAGTCTTAGGGTTACGGCCCGGACGTTGGTTTTTATCCCGTAAATCAAAGTTGCCAAATCCAGACAATTTTACCTGCTCACCATTCTCCAAAGAACGACGCACTTCTTCAAAGAATAATTCAACCAGATCTTTAGCATCACGCTTGCTAATTCCCAGTTTCTCAAACAGATTTTCTGACATTTCAGCTTTAGTAAGCGCCATAAGTTCAGTCCCTCAAGGATGCTTGGAATCGCTGTTTCAGCACCGCGACACATTTATTAATCGTCGCAGCAATCTCTTCTTCTTCCAGTGTACGCGCGGTATCCTGCAAGATAAAACTTATAGCAAGGCTCTTATGACCCTCTGCTACACCTTTACCACAATACACGTCAAACAAGTTTATGCCAACTATATGATTTACGCCAACTTTCTTGCATTCAGCCAAAACATCTTCTACAGCAATATTTTCAGGCACCACGATCGCAATATCACGACGATTTGACGGGAAACGTGAAATCTCTTTCGCGTCAGGCACCACGCGGCCTACCAGCTTGTTCCAGAGTACTTCGAATACCACTGTGCGGCCATTTAAGTCAAGTTTTCGTTCCAATTCTGGGTGAACAACACCAATATATCCGATGTATTCATTTTCCAAATAAATCCCAGCGCTTTGGCCTGGGTGCAACGCCAGATTTACATCTGCTCTAAAAGAAATCTTAGATAATTTTCCGGTTAACTCCAGAATGGCTTCCAAATCGCCTTTCATATCGAAGAAATCAATGGACTGTTTTTCCAGTGACCAATGCTCTTCAAAACGATTTCCTGCAATAACACCCCCTAGCATCAGCTCCTGACGAATACCCTGCTCGGCATTTTCATCAGGAACAAAACGTAAGCCGGTTTCAAACAAGCGCACACGGTTTTGTTGACGGTTTTGGTTATATACCACTGTTGTTAGCAAACCAGTCAGTAAAGATAAACGCATTGCTGACATATCCGCTGAAATTGGATTAGGCAACATCAACGCTGGCTGCTGTGGATGTAACAGTGCCTGAATTTTGGGATCAACAAAGCTATAGGTAATCGCTTCTTGATAACCTCTGTCAACCAGCATGGTTTTAACACGTTGCAGGGAAAGATCCGCTTCATGATGTTTTTTCATAATAAGATCTGCACGTATCGGTACATCTGGAATATTGTTGTAACCGTAGATACGGGCAACCTCTTCCACCAGATCTTCTTCAATCTCCATATCAAAACGCCAGCTTGGCGCAACCGCTTGCCAACAATTTTCCTGAATAGTGACTTTGCAACCTAAGCGGGTCAGGATGTCACCAACCTGTTCATCAGGTATATAGTGACCAATCAAACGATCCAGTTTTTCACGACGCAATGTGATTGTCGCAGATTGAGGCAATTGAGATTCATCAGTAACATCAATAATCGGGCCGGCTTCACCACCACAAATATCAATCAACAATTGAGTTGTTCTCTCTATTGCTTTGTGCTGTAACTGAGGATCAACACCACGTTCATAGCGGTGAGAAGCATCGGTATGTAAACCATAACGACGGGCACGACCAGCAATCGCTAAAGGAGCAAAGAATGCGCACTCAAGTAAAATATTTTGCGTTTCTTCATTCACACCTGAATGTTCACCGCCAAAAATACCTGCCATCGCAACAGATTGTTTTTCATCAGAAATAACTAGCGTATCAGCAGAAAGATTGGCTTCCGAGCCATCCAGCAGCACTAATTTTTCATCCTGCTTCGCCATGCGCACAGTGATTGAGCCATTCAAATGCGCCAAGTCAAACGCATGCAACGGTTGACCCAACTCAAGCAATACATAGTTAGTCACGTCGACAACCGGGTCGATAGAACGGATACCACCACGACGTAATTTTTCACACATCCACAGTGGCGTTGCCGCTTTCACATTAATGTTTTTAATTACCCGTCCCAAGTAACGTGGGCAAGCTTCTGTTGCTTCAACACGAATAGGGAAAACAGCATCTGTTGTCGGTTTTACTGCTTCAATTTGTGGCTCAGACAATGGCATTTTATTAGCAACTGCCACATCACGTGCGACACCTATAATACTCAGGCAGTCAGCGCGATTAGGTGTAATGCTGATTTCAATGACTTTATCATCCAGCTTCAGATATTCACGCAGATCAATACCTAACGGAGCATCCATTGGCAATTCAATAATACCGCCGTGGTCCTCAGAAATACCCAGCTCAGAAAAAGAACATAGCATCCCTTCAGAAGGCTCACCACGCAGTTTTGCCGCTTTGATTTTGAAATCACCCGGTAGTACGGCACCCACGGTTGCTACTGCAACTTTCAGCCCCAAACGGCAATTCGGTGCACCACAAACAATGTCCAGTGGTCGTTCACCACCTACATCCACTTTTGTTACCCGTAGTTTATCCGCGTTTGGATGCTGGGCACATTGAACAACTTCACCAACAACTACACCATGAAATTGACCAGCAACGGCTTCAACACCATCAACTTCCAGACCTATCATGGTGATTTGATCAGATAATGCTTCACTGCTGATGGCTGGATTTACCCATTCGCGTAACCAGAATTCACTGAATTTCATGAGATATCCCCGCCTTATTTAAACTGTTTGAGAAAACGCAGATCATTTTCGAAGAACGCGCGCAAATCAGTTACACCGTAACGTAACATTGTCAGGCGCTCCACCCCCATGCCGAAAGCAAAACCAGAATAAATTTCAGGATCAAGGCCAACATTATGCAATACATTAGGATGAACCATACCGCAACCTAACACTTCCAACCATTTGCCGTTTTTACCCATGACATCAACTTCCGCCGAAGGTTCTGTAAATGGGAAGTAAGAAGGTCGGAAACGAACCTGCAAATCTTCTTCAAAAAAGTTAGTCAGGAAATCGTGCAACGTTCCTTTCAGGTTGGTAAAACTGATATCACGATCAATAATCAAGCCTTCCACCTGATGGAACATGGGTGTGTGTGTCTGGTCGTAGTCATTACGATATACACGGCCTGGTGCAATGACGCGAATTGGTGGCTGTTGACTATGCATAGTTCGAACCTGAACACCGGAAGTCTGAGTACGCAACAGACGTTTAGCATCAAACCAAAAAGTATCATGATCAGCACGTGCAGGATGGTGGGCGGGAATATTCAGCGCATCGAAATTATGATAATCATCTTCAATCTCAGGGCCTGATTCTACAGAAAACCCTAATTCACCAAAGAAAGTTTCAATACGCTCTATTGTGCGGTTAACCGGATGTAATCCACCATTTTCCATACGGCGGCCGGGCAATGATACATCAATCTTTTCCGCTGCTAAACGGAAGTTCAGAAGGTCAGTCTCCAGTTTTTCTTTACGGATATTCAGAACTTCCAGAACCTCCTGCTTAGCCTGATTAATAACCGCCCCTGCTGCTGGGCGTTCTTCGACCGGCAGATCACGCAGCGATGACATTTGGAGAGTTAAATGGCCTTTTTTGCCTAAATATTCAACACGCACCAAATCCAACGCAGCAACATCCTGGGCATCTTCTATGGCTGCTCTTGCCTTTGCAACCAATTCAGCGAGATGTGGCATCGTTTTCCTCTTCCTTCGGCCTAACGGCCTGCTAGTAATGATCGTTAATGACCCTATATACCTATTTCTGTTTTTATTGTCATAAAAACAAAAAAGCCTCCACGACGGAGGCTCAGGCGCTACTTTTCGTTTCTTTTCTTACGCGCAAAGCCCCCTGAATTCAGGTGCTAAAGTAAAAAAAGATGCGAAAAAAAGCTAAAGACATAATGTTGGTTCTCTCGGGAAAAATATGTTTTCTGACAACGACGCTCTAGTAAGCCACATTTTCAAACAAAGTAAAAGAGGGAGCATGCTCCCCCTCTCACTACTCTAACTTATGCCAGAGCGCTCTTCGCTTTCTCAACTAAAGCAGCAAACGCCACTTTGTCAAACACAGCGATGTCAGCCAGGATCTTACGGTCGATTTCAACAGAAGCCTTTTTCAGGCCATCAATGAAACGGCTGTAGGACAAACCATTCTGACGTGCAGCAGCGTTGATACGTGCAATCCACAGTTGACGGAACTGACGTTTACGCTGACGACGGTCACGGTAAGCGTACTGCCCTGCTTTGATTACTGCCTGGAAGGCAACACGGTAAACGCGCGAACGGGCACCATAGTAACCTTTCGCTTGCTTTAAAATTTTCTTGTGACGTGCACGGGCGACAACACCACGTTTTACGCGAGCCATATACTTCTCCTATCGTCTCTGAATTCTATTCTAAAAATTGCTTATGCGTACGGCAGACAAGCAATAACCAGGCCCAGATCACCTTTGGAGACCATGCCTTTTGGACGTAAATGACGTTTACGTTTGGTTGATTTCTTAGTCAGAATGTGACGAAGGTTAGCGTGCTTACGCTTAAAACCACCACTTGCAGTTTTTTTAAAGCGTTTAGCGGCGCCGCGTACTGTTTTAATCTTTGGCATTTTAATTTCCACTTCGCATTGTGAATTACAACGAATTAATCAGGCGAATAAGCCCCAACCAGATGAACCGACTGGAGCTTATTACTTGATTGCCTAACTATTTCTTCTTAGGAGCGAGCACCATTATCATCTGACGGCCTTCAATCTTCGAAGGGAAGGATTCGACTACCGCCAGTTCATCCAGATCGCCGCGGATGCGGTTAAGCATTTCGACACCAATCTGTTGGTGTGCCATTTCACGCCCACGGAAACGCAGGGTGATTTTGGCTTTATCGCCATCTTCCAGAAAACGAACCAGGTTGCGTAGTTTGACCTGATAGTCGCCTTCATCTGTACCAGGACGGAATTTAATTTCCTTAACCTGAATAACTTTTTGTTTTTTCTTCTGCTCTTTAGTCGACTTACTCTTCTCATAGAGGAACTTGCCGTAATCCATAATACGGCAAACCGGCGGCTCGGCATTCGGGCTGATCTCAACTAAATCGACACCCGCTTCCTCAGCTTTTTCAAGAGCTTCCCTCAGATTGACAATGCCAATCTGTTCGCCATCTAAACCTGTTAAACGAACTTCAGAAGCGCGAATTTCTCCATTAATGCGATTAGGACGCGCTGTTTGAATTCTTTTTCCGCCTTTAATACCTTATTCCTCCAATTGATGAAGATTACGACTGCGTATTTCTATAAGCAGTTTTTCGATGAACTCGTTAACATCAATGCTGCCCAAATCTTTACCACGGCGGGTACGAACGGAAACTTTCCCCGATTCAACCTCTTTTTCACCACAGACAAGCATGTAGGGAACACGACGTAGAGTATGTTCACGGATTTTAAAGCCAATCTTCTCGTTTCTCAAGTCTGCTTTTGCACGGATGCCCGCATCTTGAAGTTTTTTTACTAATTCCTGTACATAATCAGCCTGATTATCGGTGATATTCATCACCACTACCTGCTGTGGAGCAATCCATGTTGGGAAAAAACCCGCATACTCCTCAGTTAGGATGCCGATAAACCGTTCCAGTGAACCCAGAACCGCACGGTGAATCATTACAGGAACTTTACGTTCATTATTTTCACCTACGTAGGACGCATTCAAACGACCTGGTAGTGAAAAGTCGAGTTGCACAGTACCACATTGCCACGCACGATCCAAACAATCATGCAAAGTAAATTCAATTTTCGGTCCGTAGAAGGCACCCTCACCTGGCTGATATTCAAATTGAACACCATTTTCTTGTAGTGCTGCCGCCAAAGCCTCTTCCGCTTGATTCCATTGTTCTTCAGTACCAATGCGTTTTTCCGGGCGGGTTGACAGCTTAACTATGATCTTTTCAAAACCAAAAGTGCTGTAAACGTCATACACCATCTTAATGCAACTGCTGACTTCCCGGTGAATTTGCTCTTCTGTACAGAAGATATGAGCATCATCCTGAGTAAAACCACGAACACGCATCAAACCATGTAATGCCCCTGATGGTTCATTACGATGACAACTACCGAATTCAGCCATACGTAACGGTAAATCACGGTAAGATTTTAAGCCTTGGTTAAAAATCTGAATATGCCCTGGGCAGTTCATCGGTTTAACGCAATATTCACGGTTTTCTGAAGAAGTGGTAAACATATGCTCACCGTAGTTTTCCCAGTGACCCGTTCTTTCCCACATGACACGGTCCATCATAAACGGACCTTTAACTTCCTGATATTGATATTCTTTCAGTTTGGTCCGGACAAAAGTTTCCAGCTCACGGAAAATAGTCCAACCATCATTATGCCAGAACGCCATACCTGGAGCTTCTTCCTGCATGTGGTAAAGATCTAATTGTTTACCAATCTTACGATGGTCACGTTTGGCCGCTTCTTCCAAACGTTGCAGATAAGTATTGAGCTGTTTCTTATCAGCCCACGCGGTACCATATATCCGTTGCAACATTTTATTGTTGCTATTCCCACGCCAATATGCCCCTGCGACTTTCTGCAATTTAAAATGATGGCAGAAACGCATATTTGGCACATGTGGGCCACGGCACATGTCAATATATTCTTCATGATTATAGAGACCAAGACGATCATCTCGACTGATGTTTTCATCCAAAATTTGTACTTTATAATCTTCACCACGAGCAACGAAAGTATCGCGCGCTTCTTGCCAACTTACTTTTTTCTTGATGACGTCATAGTCTTTTTTGGCAAGTTCCAACATACGCTTTTCAAGCAGTTCAATATCTTCCTGCGTCAGAGCACGACCAAGATCAACATCATAGTAAAAACCATTATCAATAATCGGACCGATAGCCATTTTAGTATCTGGCCATAATTGTTTAATCGCATGGCCTAGCAGATGAGCACATGAATGGCGGATAATTTCCAGCCCTGCATCATCTTTACTGGTGATGATGGCAAGATTTGCATCTGAATCGATTAATTCACAAGCATCCACTAACTCACCATTTACGCGGCCAGCAATACATGCTTTAGCTAAACCTGGACCAATATCACAGGCAACATCCATTACAGAAACCGCATGGTCAAACTGACGTTGGCTACCGTCAGGAAGAGTAACAACAGGCATTTAAAATCCTTATCTACAGTGGTGACCCACACGAAAGATCACTTGAAGGAGTTTGATATTCAACTAAAATAACGATTTAAATTATTATCTCGTCAATCCATTAAAGTTCGGTACTAAAATTGGTACACAATGTAAAAAGTGACTGCCTTCAATACCGAAACATCGCGAAAATATACCACCAACAACCATTCAGGTCACGGCGATGTTTAGTTAGAAAATCAAAGGACATACAACCTTAATAATCCACCATATCAATAACACGATGATAGCGATGACAGACAAATGCGATTTCTGTTTTTATTGTAAAATTGGATAAAATGCCGCAATCTAATACTGAAATCAATGTAAGCCTTGAAAGGATTTTATAGGAAACATGAAAAAATGGTGGCAATTCGTCCTAGTTCTTGCTGAATCTCAGTATAATAAAATAGATATTTTGGCAAAATCGGTTAGAAATGGAATCGTCATTTCTACCAGCGACTCAATCTGCCATTACTAACGAACGATAAGCCTTTTTCACCTTCCACAAATAGCGTGGGGCCTGGGGTGCTGGATGATTATCCTGAACATACTGATAAAACTCATCCGGCGTCATACGGTTTATTTTATTAACGGCTAATTGACGATCTACACTAAAAGTACGTAAAAGAGCACCCGCACCATTTACGTAAGCAACAATAGTGGCATAGTAGAGGATCTCAGGGTTATCAATACCTGCCAGATGCTGCTCTTTCAAGATACTGATATAAGCAGTGCCAAGATCGATATTAGTTTTAGGATCTTTCAACTCACGAGTTGTTGGCTGACCAAAACGCCCCTTCTGTCGATACACATCCCGCCCTGCTGTCGATGCTTTGATCTGCATAAGACCAATTGCATTCGATTTACTGACTGCATCAGGGCGAAAACCAGATTCAACTTGAATAATCGCTCTGATCAGCGTTTCATCAACGCCGTACCGATTGGATGCCTGTTGAATAAAGGTATCAAAAGGCGTCGGCGGGAAAGAAGAAATTCCAGCTGCGTTGGTAGTATTGTTAAGCATACGTTGCTGACCGAACTGTTTACCAACATTTGTCTGCTGAGCATTTCTCTCAGCACAACCGACTAACAGCACGACCAGTGCCACAAAGCTCAGTCTTAATTTCACCCTATAATCCTCTGGATCAAATTTTGCTACAACGCAGCATATACAATTTCGTTTACAATCTAAAAATATTTTTACTTAACTTTTCACTGTATTCGTGTTCATATCGTATGGAATAACGATTGCAACAATCGTTATTCCCAAATTTTATAATCTTGACTTTACTTAAATGATATTGATAATCGTTATCATATATATACTTATAACAAGTAAGGCTTGAATTGATGAAAAAAAAACTTTCTCTGCTTTTGCTTTCCCCCCCAATACTGGGAATTACATTGATTCTCTTATCTATAGTTTTATTTAGTCAGAAGGTATCTGCCGCCAAACAATTCAAAGTTGTCACTACCTTTACTATCATCCAGGATATAGCACAAAACGTAGCAGGTGATGCGGCGATTGTTGAATCAATTACTAAACCTGGTGCCGAAATCCATGATTACCAACCCACCCCCAAAGATATTATAAAATCTCAACATGCTGATTTGATCCTTTGGAATGGGTTAAACCTAGAACGCTGGTTTGAACGCTTCTTTGAAAATCTTAAAGATGTACCTGCCGTTGTTATTACTGACGGCATTGAACCACTACCTATCCGTGAAGGACCTTACAACGGGAACCCTAATCCTCACGCCTGGATGTCACCCACAAATGCTTTAATCTATATTGAGAATATCCGCCAAGCATTTGTAAAATACGATTCTGAAAATGCAGAAGCTTATAATAAGAATGCCAAAGCCTATGCTGAAAAAATCGCACAACTGGATTCTCCACTGAGAGAACGTCTTTCTCGTATTCCACAGGATCAACGTTGGTTAGTCACCAGTGAAGGGGCTTTTAGCTATTTAGCTAAAGATTACCAATTCAAGGAAGTGTATCTATGGCCAATTAATGCGGAAGAACAAGGTTCACCACAACAAGTTCGTCATGTCATTGATACTGTAAGAGCAAACAAAATCCCAGTTGTGTTTAGCGAAAGTACAATTTCAGATAAGCCAGCTAAACAAGTCAGTAAAGAAACAGATGCCCGTTATGGTGGTATTCTTTATGTAGATTCACTCTCCGGCAGTAATGGCCCAGTACCAACTTATATTGATTTACTGAACAAAACTGTAGACACAATCGCAAAAGGATTTAATCAATGAATAGCAATATGCTGTTTGAACGTCCTCATTTAGTCGTTGATGACGCCACAGTGACTTATAACAACGGTCACACAGCTATTTATGATGCAAGTTTTTCTATCACCGGTGGAACTATTTGTGCGTTGGTGGGCATTAACGGTAGTGGTAAATCCACATTGTTTAAGACTATCATGGGGCTGGTAAGCCCATCTCAGGGAAAAGTCACTCTAAGTGATATGCCAGTCAAAAATGCTTTGAAGAAAAATATTATTGCATATGTTCCTCAAACAGAAGAAGTCGACTGGAACTTTCCAGTATTGGTTTCTGATGTCGTTATGATGGGCCGCTATGGGAAAATGGGATTCCTGAGAATCCCAAGTAAAAGAGATCACCAAGCTGTTGATAAAGCACTTGAACGTGTCGGCTTAACGGCCCTACGCAACCGACAGATTGGCGAACTCTCAGGCGGACAGAAAAAAAGAGTTTTTCTTGCAAGGGCTCTGGCTCAGGAAGGTAAAGTTCTATTACTAGATGAACCTTTTACTGGTGTTGATGTAAAAACAGAGAATGCCATCATTGACCTGTTGTGTGATTTACGTGATGAGGGCCATTTGGTTCTGGTTTCTACACATAACCTCGGTAGCGTACCTGAATTCTGCGATCATGTTATCCTAATCAACCGAACTGTTCTGGCAAGTGGCCCAACAGAAACAACGTTCACCCAAAAAAATTTAGAGATGACTTTTGGTGGAGTACTTCGTCATATTAATCTATCCGGCCCGGAATTACATGATGATGATGATCCACGCTCCTTGACGGTTATTACTGATGATGAACGCGCAGCCGTATTTTATGGTCATGATCATCATGTTCCGCCAAGGCAGGGTCAGCATAAGGAGAAACGTCAATCATGACAGAGCTTTTGCTGCAACCTTTTCACTATAATTACATGGTAAAAGCCATCTGGGTTAGTGCCATTGTCGGTGCCGTCTGTGCCTTCCTTTCTTCCTACCTGATGTTAAAAGGCTGGTCATTGATGGGAGACGCGCTCTCTCACTCAGTTGTACCTGGCGTCGCTGGTGCTTATGCGCTGGGTCTTCCTTATGCAGGCGGTGCTTTTTTTACCGGAATGCTGGCAGCTCTGTCTATGACTTTAGTTCGTCATATCACTCGCTTACGTGAAGATGCGGTAATCGGGTTCATTTTTTCCACTTTCTTTGCGGCCGGCTTATTAATCGTTTCCCTCAACCCTACATCGGTTAACGTACAAACCATTATTTTCGGCAATATCCTTGGCATCGCTGATGAAGATGTTCTCCAAGTTGAAATCATTATTGCGATTTCATTTATCGTGCTCATGTTTATCTGGAAAGATTTGCTAATTGTATTTTTTGATGAAACACATGCCCGCTCTATCGGCTTATCTCCCTTGCGGATGAAAATCATTTTTTTTACTTTGTTGAGTGCTTGTACTGTCGCAGCCTTACAAACTGTCGGCGCTATTCTGGTGATTGCAATGGTTGTCACTCCAGGCGCAACAGCTTACTTATTAACAGATCGTTTTAAGCACCTGCTGATCATTGCCGTTACTATTGGTTCCCTGACCAGTGCATTCGGCGCTTACCTAAGTTTCTTCCTTAACGGCGCTACTGGTGGTGTCATTGTCACACTGCAAACCGTCATTTTCCTATTAGCGTTCTTCTTTGCACCAAAACATGGGCTATTCGCTTCACGCATACGTGCCAGAAAAGAATCCTCAGCCTTAGCTCAGGAGACACAACTATGAATGAGTTGACACAGTTACTCACTGAGCCGTTTATGTTTCCATTTATGCAACGGGCGGTATTTGCTGCTATTGTAACAGGCGCAGTATGTGCAATACTCTCTTGTTATCTGGTTCTTAAAGGCTGGTCGTTAATGGGTGACGCCATCTCTCACGCTGTATTACCAGGCATTGTGCTAGCTTTCGCTGCCGGTATACCGCTGGCTATTGGCGCATTCCTTTCCGGTATTTTTTGTGCTGTTGCAACAGGATATCTGAAAGAACATAGCCGGATAAAAGAAGATACTGTCATGGGAATTGTCTTTTCAGGCATGTTTGCCTTTGGTTTAGTTCTTTTTGCCCGAATAGACACTGACCAACATCTCACTCATATTCTGTTCGGAAATATACTAGGGATCACTAAAGATGAGTTGAATCAAACATTATGGATTACCTGTATCACTATGGCGATAGTATTGCTAAAGCGCAAAGACTTCATGCTTTACTGCTTCGATCCGAACCAAGCGCGCGTAGTGGGATTACCTGTTAAGCTTTTGCATTACGGTTTGCTTTGTCTATTGTCAATGACCATTGTCGCTTCCCTGCAAGCCGTGGGAATGATTTTGGTTATCGCAATGTTGATATCACCGGGAATTATCGCTTTCATGTTATGCCGCAGTTTTGACCGAATGTTAATTGTCGCTGTCATTGCATCAGTCAGTTCCTGTGTCCTGGGTACTCTGATCAGTTTCCACATTGATGGTGCAACGGGGCCATGCATTGTTATTGTCCAGGCTATCTTCTTTACGCTAGCACTGGCTTACAGTCAGATAAAACTTGTAAGAACAAAATCCAAACGTAAAACGTATCAAGCAGCCCTACAAATCTCTAACGAGTCCAATCAATAACAAAAAGGGTTATATCTGTTTTGAGATATAACCCTGTTAATCATCTTTTTTACCTGATCATATGTTTTCTCTGACTATAATTGTTCATAAAGTAATTGACGACGTAGAGAGGTGAACCATGTGGCAGACAGTAAATCGTTTGTTAAACGAACATTTCGGGGTTGCTGAAATTCACGATAAAACTGAGTTAGCCGGAGGGGATATCCACCAAGCTTGGCGAGTCACACATGGAAAACGACAAGTTTTTGTCAAATCAAACCTGCGGGAAATGCTCCCTGTCTTCAAAGCAGAATCAGAACAGCTTGAACTCCTGGCACGCAGCCAGACTATCCGTGTTCCAACTGTTTATGGTATTGGCAACACGCGTGACCACAGCTTTCTATTGCTTGAATTTCTGCCTTTAAAATCTTTTGATCCTCACAGTGCCTATTGCTTCGGTCAACAACTAGCAAAACTTCATCAATGGAGTGAGCAACCCCAATTCGGCTTTGATTTTGACAATATGCTGGCAACAACTCCACAACCTAATGGCTGGCAACGACGGTGGCACCAATTTTATGCGGAAAAGCGGGTTGGTTGGCAATTACAAATCGCAGCAGAAAAAAACATGATATTTGGTGATATTGATAATATCGTTCAAGCCATAAGTAACAAACTTCAACACCATCAGCCACGACCTTCTCTCTTACATGGCGATCTCTGGCCAGCTAATTGTGCTTCGTTGGATGATCAAGCCGTTGCCTTCGACCCAGCCTGTTATTGGGGAGATCGTGAATGTGATTTCGCTATGTTACCGTTATACCCTGATTTACCAATGCAAATTTTTGATGGCTATCAGAGCGTATGGCCACTCCCTGCCAACTTTATTGAACGGCAACCTGTGTATCAGCTCTATTATTTACTTAACCGGTGTAATCTGTTTGGCGGTGATAATCTTATTGCGGTTCAAAATATTATCGATAATATTTTGACTGAAAATAGCTAATAAATGGGGAATCAAGCTGCGAAAACCTTTATTCCGCAGCTATAGCCAACCGGAGAATCTACCAGCCTAAGATTTTCAATAGAAAATAAAAAATTGCACCGATAATTACCGGTGAAATATATAAGATATAAATCTGACTGAACAGTGTATGACGAGGAAGTTTAATTTTTAACTCCATCTGTTCTCTTGTCAGGCCATCATTGCCTTTAGCTTTCTCAATAATAAGCTGATCTTCAATGTTTTCGCGTATAAACTTCACTTGTCTATACATCCGTTGACCTGACGCACTCATAGCAAGGCCGAAAAAAATAAGAAAATAGATAATCAGAAAACCAAGCGTTGATCCGGTAAAACCAGCCAGACGATCAGGTGTTGGTGAATTTTTCCAGAAGAAATCCAGAAATGGGGTATTAAAACGCACCATTTCAGCCATCATTTTCAGGAAATCATCCAAAACAGCATTGATACCATTACCTTTAATGCCATGCAACCAGGCAAGGTTGATCACAGAAACAATAGTCGATAAAAGTGCCGGAATAAAAATCACCCAACCTAAAACTCGCTTAATAACAGCGATGTATCCGGCTTTTTGGTAAGTCATCGATACCCCTCATAGCAATAAGTAGATTTTATTTTTAGCTAATCATAGCCCATCAATCACCAAATTTAACTTTATATTTAATTAAGCATTTCTTACCATGTTCCCGTTCAGGAAAGGATTTCATCTACTGATGATTGTTACAATCAGCTTTCGCCAACTGTCTGACCAGAGAGAGATATTTAAATGTCTTTTCATTTACCAATAAAAGCAGCCATTTTTGATATGGACGGTTTACTGATTGACTCTGAACCCTATTGGACCCAGGGAGAAAAAGAAGTATTTAGTGAGTTAGGTCTGGATTTCTCTTTAGCAGAAAAACTACCAGATACTCTTGGGTTGCGCATTGACCAGGTTGTAGAGCTTTGGTACCAAGCCTCTCCCTGGCAAGGGGCATCAAAATCAGACGTGGAACAGCGAATTACCAACCATGTTATCGATTTGGTAAAAGAAAACCGTCCTTTACTCCCAGGTGTTGAATATGCTCTAAACCTTTGCCGCAAACAAGGACTGAAAATCGGCCTGGCCTCTGCTTCTCCACAATATATGCTGGAACAAGTACTCGAAATGTTTAACCTTAATCACTATTTTGATACTGTTGTTTCTGCTGCCAAATTACCTCACAGTAAACCCAATCCCGAAGTTTATTTGCACGCTGCTGAGCAATTAGATGTCGCTCCGATAAATTGTGTAACCCTAGAAGATTCATTCAATGGAATGATAGCAACGAAAGCTGCAAGAATGCGTTCAATCGTTGTGCCATCCGCTCATCATTTTGATGATCCACGTTGGGTTTTAGCAGATATTAAACTGCGCTCACTCGAACAACTCACTGTAATGAACATTATCTGATTATAATTTTAGCTGCCATCATCTGTGTCGATGGCAGTTTCTTATTGTTCACACAATAGCCATGGCGCTTATATCTTATTCTGTCAAATAAAAATTTGATTAAATATTAACGTTATATATTAATAAATAAAATATTTTTGCTTTTTACCCTCTATCTTACCCACATAAAACCCACTATACTTCGCCGACTGTATGGATAGACAGTTATTAGTCAGAGGAATTTATGACCGCAGAAGGGCATCTTTTATTTTCAGTTGCCAGCATTATCTTGGCACACAAGCTAGAAATAACACCAGAGATAGCTAATGGAGACTTGTTGCATATGCTACCAGGGGTGCTGCTTACTGCCTTGTTACCCGATATCGATCACCCTAATTCAACCTTGGGTAGATTATTCAGATTTATCTCCATTCCCGTAGCCAAACTCTGTGGTCACAGAGGATTTACTCACAGTTTACTTGCTCTCATATTAGGGATTACTTTATTTTGGCTAAAAATACCGGAAGAGTGGCTAATTCCAACTGATTTTTTCCATGCCATGATTGTTGGCTATTTGAGCCATCTGATTGCAGATATGCTAACACCTGCTGGTGTGCCGTTATTATGGCCAATCAAAATACGTTTCTGTCTACCTGTGCTTGGCAAGCAAGGAAATAAGAAAGCAGAAAGGTTTATTTCTGCCCTATTAATCGTCATTGCTGTTTTCCTACCAGAAGATATTGGATATTCTATACTTTTTTATATAAATCGTATCAAAAATCTCTATTTCTAATGCTCTGACTGACTAAAAATAAACCTTAAAAGTCATATTTATTATATTAAATTCGATATAGTTATAAATAAGAATAATTTTAACTGGTACTATATCCCCCAACTGCTTGTTGTAATGTGTTCGTTTACAAACTTACACGATTCAATACAGCTTATGACTTAACTAAATTGAATTCTGGAGTTTGGGGATGAATTTACCACTCATTTCGAATGTGCTCGTTTTCGTAGCACTGCTTTTGCTATTGTCAAAAGCCAGTTCACGGCAATGGAACCTGTCGAAAAAGGTTTTTGCGGGTCTTGCCATTGGTATTATTTTTGGCTTGGCACTGCAACTAATTTATGGCTCTGATAATATCATAGTGAAGGAATCAATATCATGGTTCAACATTGTAGGTAATGGTTATGTACAACTTCTACAAATGGTCATTATGCCTCTGGTATTCGCCTCTATTTTGAGTGCAGTCGCCAAATTACACAAAGCATCTTCTCTAGGAAAAATCAGCTTTCTGACTATCGGAACGTTGTTATTCACTACAATGATTGCTGCGCTTATCGGTATCATGATTATCAACCTGTTCGGCCTGACTGCTGAAGGTCTGATTCAAGGTCCCCAAGAAACAACACGTCTGTCTGCTATCGAAAACAACTATGTCAGCAAAGTTTCTGATTTATCTGTACCACAATTGATTTTATCTTTTATTCCTAAAAATCCGTTTGCAGATTTAACTGGCGCTAATCCAACTTCTGTTATCAGCATTGTTATTTTTGCAACCTTCTTAGGTATCGCTGCCCTGCAAATGTTGAAAGATGATCATGAGAGGGGGGAACGCATATTAGCCGCTATCGACACTATACAGGCATGGGTAATGAAACTGGTTCGTCTGGTTATGCGCTTAACGCCGTATGGTGTTATGGCCCTGATGACCAAAGTTGTCGCCAACTCTAATATCCATGAAATTGCAAAACTGGGGACCTTTGTTATCGCATCCTACATTGCACTAGCGCTAGTATTTGTTGCTCATGGGTTTCTACTCTCTCTCTTCGGCATCAATCCACTTAGATTTTTCAAAAAAACCTGGCCAGTGCTGACCTTTGCATTCACCAGCCGTTCCAGTGCAGCCAGTATTCCACTGAATGTCGAAACCCAGACACTCCGTATTGGTGTACCAGAATCAATCGCCAGCTTTTCAGCATCTTTTGGGGCAACAATTGGTCAGAATGGCTGTGCCGGGATTTATCCTGCCATGTTGGCCGCAATGGTTGCTCCAACAGTTGGCATAAACCCACTCGATCCGATGTGGATCGCAACACTGGTTGGCATTGTCACTATCAGCTCTGCTGGCGTTGCTGGTGTGGGTGGCGGTGCTACATTTGCGGCACTGATTGTCTTACCCGCAATGGGACTACCTGTAACGTTGATTGCTTTATTGATTTCTGTTGAGCCTCTCATTGATATGGGCCGTACAGCACTGAATGTAAGTGGTTCAATGACTGCTGGTACTATCACCAGCCAACTGATGGGACAAACTGATAAAACTATCTTCGATCAGGAAGAACACGCTGAATTAAGTCAGCTATAATTTAACTGTAAAAAAAGCCGGGATTTTTCCCCGGCTTTTTATTTTATTCACAATATTATTTATTCAGGTATTGCCCACTACGCAGCGCTTCAATACGTTTGTCCAATGGTGGGTGAGACATAAACAGCTCACTGAATGTTTTTGATTTACCATTAATGCAGAACGCCATCATACTGCCTTCTTCCTGCGGTTCATAACTGGTTTTCAGACGCTGTAAAGCAGCGATCATTTTCTCACGACCGACCAACTTAGCAGAACCTGCATCTGCATGGAACTCGCGATAACGGGAGAACCACATTGTGATAATGCTCGCCAGAATACCAAATACTATTTCCAACACCATTGAAGCAACCATGTAAACAATCGGATTGCCAGAGGAGTTACCCTCTTCCTCGTCACTATTGCCAGACAGGAAACTTGATACAGCCTGAGCCAATAGACGGGAAATAAAGATAACGAAAGTATTTACTATCCCTTGCAACAAAGTCATCGTCACCATATCACCATTAGCAATATGACTAATCTCATGAGCAATAACAGCTTCTGCTTCTGCCCTACTCATGTTATCCAATAGACCGGTACTGACAGCAACCAGAGAAGCATTACGACGTGCTCCGGTCGCGAATGCATTAATATCAGGCGCAGCATAAATCGCAACCTGGGGCATGACAATATTGACTTGTTCCGCTTGACGGCGAACAGTTTCAACTAACCAATGTTCAACTTCATTTGCTGGCTGTTCTATGACCTGACCACCGACAGAACGCAGGGCCATCCATTTGGACATCAATAGGGAAACAAACGCTCCACCGAAACCGAACAGGCCAGCCATAATCATCAGACCTTGTACACTACTCCCCTGAATTCCTGTCAAAGAAAGTATTATCCCGAACACCAACATAACAGCGAGGTTAGTGAGGAGGAACAAAACAATTCGCATCATAAAAACCGGCTTCCTTTATTAATAATCAATGCAATTTCAGAACTACTCTATAAATAAGGCTGTTCTCGCTATATTCAAGGCTTTTAACTTGTTAAGCGATAAGATCAACACAACTTTACAAAATCATAAAAAAACCCGCATTAGCCTAACACTAATTGTTTAAACAAAATACTCTAATACCCGGTGTAGTGCTGAAAAAATGTGGAACAATTCATCCTGCCAGAAAAGAAAAAAAGAAAAAACACCTTAAAAAGGCTGTTCATATTACTGAAAGCCCAACATCGTTCACTCAAAACATCCCAAGCGAACGATATTGGACATTAATCATTAACAGGCTTTAATCCATTATTTTACTTAGATTTAGCTAACATTTTCTCATCAGGTTGGTGCGCTAAATCAAGTGCAATCTTCACTGACTCATCAAGATAGGGATCTGGCCCTTGATAATCTTTAGGTAAATCATCCAGTAAAGTTAACGGTTTTTTACCCTCGCGTTTAAAGCGATCATTTATGCGATTCAACTTCAGAGCATCCGCTTCTTTATTCTCTTTCTCTCTTTGTGCATAGTTCAGAGAAACAATATTTTTATGCTCTTTCATCGCTTTATAGCGAGCAATGTCCTCATTGATATACTTGAATTCTGGATCAGTTGTAATACGAGCATTGTGAACGGCATTCAACTGAGGAACCAATGTAGCAATAATTTTAGACCCTGTATAACGGGCAGGAGGAATGCTATCCCAAGGCAAAGCATTATCTTCGAAACTTTCCCCGGTTTCTGCCGGATCAACCCCCGTAGGCATTACGATATCAGGAGTAACCCCTTTACGCTGAGTACTGCCGCCATTCACACGATAGAACTTCTGAATCGTATATTGGACAGAACCCAGTGATGGCCAATCAGGACGCATCATTTGATCATAAATACGACTCAAAGAACGATATTGCTGAACTGTACCTTTACCAAAAGTCGGCTCACCGACAATCAACGCTCGACCATAATCCTGCATTGCTGCGGCAAAAATTTCAGAAGCAGAAGCACTAAAATGGTCTACCAGAACAACCAAAGGCCCTTTATAGTACACCACTTCATCAGTATCAGAATCCTGACGAATTTTCCCATTATTATCTCTGACCTGGACAACCGGGCCACTTGGGAGAAACAAGCCTGATAAAGAAACCGCCTCTGTCAGTGCACCACCACCATTGCTACGCAAATCAATGACAATAGCACTGATATGCTGTTTGGTCAGTTTTTGTAATTGAGTTTTGACATTATCAGTCAAACCAACATAAAAACCGGGGATATCAAGCACGCCCACTTTTTCCTGACCAATTGTCTTAACCGACATCTTCACAGCCCGATCTTCCAAACGGATCTGTTCACGAGTTAAAGTAACAGTACGTGGTTTTGCCCCTTTGGTATCAGAAATAACCTCGAGCCGTACTTTACTCCCTTTAGGCCCTTTAATCAGCGCAACCACATCATCCAGACGCCAGCCAATAATATCCACCATAGACTTTCCTGACTGGGCAACGCCGATAATCTTATCACCCACGTTTAATGCTTTGCTTTTGGCAGCAGGTCCACCAGCAACCAAAGAATTTATAACCGTGTAGTCATCATCTATTTGCAAAACAGCACCAATCCCTTCCAAGGAAAGACTCATTTCTGAGTTAAACTGTTCAGTATTGCGTGGCGAAAGATAATTGGTATGAGGATCAATTTCACGGGCAAACGCAGTCATCATCAATTGGAAAACATCTTCACTCTGGCTTTGTGTCAGACGTTTTAACGCGGATTGATAGCGTTTGGTGAGCATCTCTTTGATTTTATTATCCTCTTTGCCGCTGAGCTTGAGGTTGAGCCAATCATATTTAACTTTAGCATCCCAAAGTTTATTTAGCTCTTCCACACTCTGTGGCCAAGGGGCTTTGGAACGATCGACATCAATTGTATCGTTACCATCAAAATTCATTGGCTGTTCAAGACGCGATAAAGCGTACTGATAACGCTCAAAGCGACGTTTCTGTAACAAATTAAACAGGTCATACGGAATTTCCAGATTCCCATTTTCCAATTCCCTGCCTAACAATTTTTTCTTATCGGCATACTGAGCAACATCTGACGCCAATAATATGTTATGGCTGTAATCCAGTATATTGAGGTAGCGATCAAATATTTTTGCCGAAAAATCACCATTTAAATCAAATTGGCGATAATGAGAACGAGTGAAGCGGGATGTTACCCGCTCGCTAACTGTTGAATGCTGAGGTTCTTGCTTCAATATAGGTAATTGTTCAATACCAACAGGAACAGCCACTGGACTGTTTGTATCTGCATAACAAGTACCAAAAATTGAAACACCTAAAACAAAAGCCAGTCTGACGAATTTGTTCATGCCCAGGTCGGCCTCCGTATCAGAACTGCAAATGTTCTGCGCGTACAATCATTGCCAAACCGGAAGGCAATTGTACCCGTACACCATCTTTGGCGACTTCAAGCACAGAAGCATCCACTGAACTTTTACCCACTCTTACTTTAATTTCCTGACCAATTTTCAGCGATGAAACATCGACAATCTGAATCGGTGCAGGTTGAACAGGTTTAGCAACTGGTTTACGTGCTTGCTGAGGGCGCTTTTGTTGGCGTGGTGGCTGCCGTTTTTCCCCCTCAGTATTATTAGCACGGCGACGAGGGGCTGGTTTCTTGGCTGTGGGCCGTTCATTTTTTTCACCCACAGCCACATTTTCAGCTTCACGTTTTTTAGCTCTTTGCTCTGCACGCTGTGCCTGAACCCGTGCTTTGGCTTCAGTCAGTTGCTGGAGAGCATGCTCAATGTGTTCCGCTTCCAGCTCACCGCATGAATTACCATCAAGATCAACACGCTGTGCGCCTTCTTTCACACCATACAGGTAACGCCAACTTGATGTGTACAAACGTAAGGCGGAGCGCAGTTGTGTTTTACTTAAACACTCTTCGTCCTGAATACGTTCAACAATATCTTGAAAAATACCGATCTTTAAAGGACGAGCTTCACCTTCGGCTACGAAACAGAGCGGGAAACGCTCAGCTAAAAAAGCAATTATCTCTTTACTACTATTCAACTTAGGTTGATTTTCCATGAAATTTCCTGATTACAACGGTTTTGCCAACCAGCTTAGGCATGAACTGGCGTCATTATAATAGCGTTGCTGATAAATGCCACGTTATCCATATGTTAAGTTACATTCAATTCAACATATTTCGGCACAACGCACTGTTCTAAATGAGCACAAAGCCCATCAATAAGGGCTTGTAAGCCAAATTCGTCTTTCTCGTCGAACCTATTAAAGACCGTGCTATCAATATCCAATACACCGATAATTCTATCGTTTACGATCAACGGCAACACAATTTCAGCGTTACTAGCAACATCACAGGCGATATGACCAGGGAACGCATGAACATCATCAACACGCTGGATGCGATTTTCCAATACAGCCGTTCCGCATACCCCCTTGCCAACAGGTATTCTGACACAAGCAACTTTTCCCTGAAATGGCCCTAACACCAACGTATCACCATCAATTAGGTAAAAGCCAACCCAGTTAACGTCATGCAAACGTTCATACAACAATGCACTGGCATTAGCCAGCGTCGCTATTAAGTCATACTCACCAGACAACAGAGCTTTTAGGTCCCCCGTAAGCTCCCGATAGAACTCATTTTTATTCATAATTGACCTATCCGATGAAATTCACAAAACGCATCTCTATTTTTACATCAAAAAAATATCAAATGCCCATAACAATAAGGTTAACAGTCTGTCACACTGACGTAAATTTTTTACTGTCTTTAATAAAATATTCTTATATTTATTGAATACTTGCAAAGGCTAGTAAGATATCACACTACTTACCAAAACATTATCAGAGGTACAACCAGTATGAATATGATTCACTGTTAGTGCCTCTATGCCCTCATACAATAAAATCAAATTGAGTTTTTACACAATTATAAAGATCAATTATCTGATAACAGTGTCGCTCATTAGCCTCTTTCATTTGAGAGTTGACTAGTAGTGTAGTAAAAAACAAAACATTCAAACAATTTATCCATAGAATTATTACAGTTACCACACCATCACCAACATTTTGAGTCCTTACTACCACACCAAATAAATATTTCCTACTGAATGTATAAAAGGTCAAAGAATGGCAGAGATAAAAAAAGCAATATGACGAGAGTAAGTTTTAGAACAGATAATTATAACAGCAATATCATCTACCGATTATCCAACACGGAAAATATTATTACTGGAAATCTCAGCTATTTGATCTATTCTCAATGATGGCCCTACTGGTCTTACCTGTTATCTAAAAGTTAAGGAATGATTATGAACCAGACAAAATTAAGAATTTCCAGCTACGAAATTGATGATGCTATTCTCTCTTCACCTTCCCAAGAGGACGATATCACCATTAGTATTCCTTGTAATTCCGACCGCGAACTTTGTATGCAGTTGGATGGATGGGATGAACATACCAGTATTCCCGCCTTACTAAACGATAAACACATTCTTCTCTACCGAAAACATTATGATAGACAAAAACATGCATGGGTTATGAGGGTGGTCTGATGTCCACAAAACTTGTGACAAAAAAAGGCCGAGTTGACTCCTCTACTCGGCCTAGGGAAAATGGCTCCTAAGAGCCGTGCGCTAAAAGTGTCATTAAGACGTAAAACAACTTACAATTTAAAGCGTAGCTGACATACTTGCATTTTACCAACTTTTTGGATAATAAATAATCAAAAACAACATCTTCCATTAAGCCAAAATAGACTCTATCGCTTACTCAATGACATTATCTTTTATCGCACAATGCTAAAGCTGCTTGTTGGAATGGCTCTATGCTCATTTTTTGAGTCGGATTTTTGCTATCATCCAATAGAATAATATCCAAAGACTTAGCATTCACTTTCCCTACCTTCACCATATCTGTGGCTATATCGTTTAATGGGTATTGCACTAACGTACTTGGATTAATCACAAACAGAGCCTTATTTGCTCGGCAATCCAACATCACCTCTTCCCGTGTAAATGCCCATTTATCACCAAATTGTAGCTTACTCACCGTTTCAACCGGTGCAGCAACATTTTGAAAAGAGAGACAAAACAAGGAAAGTAATAAAAGTAAACGTTTCATAATAGTTACCAATGTAGATATATAAAGCGAGCGAAATATTGATAATCAACAATTGATAGCGGCCAGGTTGCTTCAGTTTAGGAACCAGGATATAGCGGTTAATTAATGCAAGCATCACCATACCCGCCACCAAGGCTATCTTCAGCCATAGCATGGATTGGATATTCACTACCGCTATATTTCGGCCAGTTCGGCAGTAAAATTAAGCTGCTTATGATGCCTGTCATAATAATCAGGGTTATAGCAACGTGACCATATGTGGAAAAACGCATCATAGAAATCATAATCTGTTTATCCAACCCTATAGCCAATTCATTTTGTATCCGTAAAAATTGCAAGCATAACAAAAACGGCCATAATCCACCAAACCAGTACCCAACACTCAGTGACTGCTCCCCGCCGTCAATAGGGTGTCGCAAAAGGTTAAGGGTTTACGGCGGTTTTTGCTAAGTGAATTACCTGATTAATCTGAGCAAAAACACCTGTTATCCCATCATGCATTACCGAATGACCTATAAAGGCATGGCAAGAGAGTAAAACAGCAGAACTGATTAACATCAAAATATTTCTGGCTTTTTGTTTACCGATAAACAAAAACCCCGTAGTAGCTATTGAAATCAGTATTTGCCATTGCCAAAAGTTGTTCCCAATACTGCCAACCATCACCCATTATTCCCGATTGAATTACCAACCATCCAATTGTTGTTACTAATGTCACAACTGTACTGATAATTACCCCTAAACGAAGGCGCGCATCAATCAGAACAGATAAACGCTCAGGAACCAATATGGCAGTAAATATGCTAAAGCCAAACACTAACATAACTGCCACAAAATGAGTGAAGCGACAAAGAATATACAGCACCGCTAGAGACATAATTATTTCACTGTAAAGCTATAGACACCTTTAGTCTTATGCCCATCAACAGAGACCACGCTCCAGTTAACATCATATCTCCCTGTCGTCAGTTTATCTTCGATAGGAAGAATAAGTTTTGTATTAGTTGCCGGATCAAGCTTCAACTTTCCCGTTTTAATGAGTTTATTTTCCGGGCCAGTCACTTTTACTTTACTAAAATTCAGCTCAATACCTTCAGAAAAGCTTAGCGTGATTACCTGCGGTGTATTTTCTACTGTAGTATCTTCTGCCGGAATTTGTTCTGTTAAATGCGCATGAGCCAAGGCTTGCTGGCAAGATATGGCAACAAAAAGGACAATTAAAGCAGATAATTTTCGGCCAAAAGAGCGGATTATGCTAATGGTCATCAATAACCTCTTAATTTTCAAATGAATCTCTATAAATCGTCATCATTTTATATCAAAAGAGTTATTTTATCTGCGATAACTTACAATAAGAATTTCGTCTTGTGAACTATCGCGCAAAAATAAAGGAAAACCGCAGCATTGACTTTAAATACCTAAAGTTATTGCGACTACTGCGGCTAATTAATTCCATTTCATTAGACAGGATTTGCAGCAGCCAGACCTTTCAGATCCTTATCTAATAGGAAAAGTGCTTTACCATCCTCACCAACCATATCCAGTTTATCAAGGATAGATTTAAACAATTTCTCTTCTTCATGCTGTTCTGCTACATACCATTGCAGAAAGTTAAAAGTAGAATAATCCTGCGTGGTTATCGCCAAATGAGCAAGTTTATTAATCTCGGCAGTAATAAATCTCTCGTGTTCATAAGTTCTATTGAGTACATGAGATATAGATTCATAATCGGCCGAAGGTGCATCAATTTGCCCCAAACGTGGCATTGTGCCTGTATCACTCAGATACTCAAACAAGCGATGCATATGCTGCATCTCTTCCTGAGAGTGCGATTTAAAAAACGCAGCGGCACCTGGTAACCCTTGTTCACTACACCATGCACTCATTTGCAAATATAAATTCGCAGAATAGAACTCCAGATTCATCTGCTCATTTAATTCATTAACCATTTCTTGATTTAACATAATAGATACTCCAGTTATTAATTGAACTATATTATGCCAATTAAATTAAAATAATAAAACCCAATAATAAAAATAAATTAAAAACATGCATCACACTGAAATATAAATATATTTTTTAATAAAAAGATGAAAATGAATCTCATTTGATATATTTAAATGAAAATGAATTACATTTACAAAATAATCTTCACCAAGGGATTTTTATATTTAATGATAATGAATATTATTTATATTTATAAAATAATCAATTCAAACCTTGCCAGAAAAACCTGTCTGGATTAGCTTTATCACTTTGTGAATTAGAGAAACACTTATGAAACATAATCTGGCCGAACTTTCTACAGAGGATATGGACAAAATGAATGTTGATTTGGCTGCCTCTGGCGTAGCCTTTAAGGAACGTTACAATATGCCGGTACTTCCTGATGCAGTTGAACAAGAACACCCCGAACATCTGCGGCAATATTTTCAACAACGTTTAGTACATTATCGCCAATTATCCAAACAACTTTCCAGTTTACCCTACGAACCAAAAGGCCGCTAATCACCCAGTAAGAATGAGTAACCACCGGATAACCGGTGGTTATATCCGTTATCTTTCAAGTTACCTCTTTGTTGGCTGCGCTCACTTACCCCAGTCACATAGTTCGCTATGCTCCCGGGGATTCGCTCCCTTGCCGTCGCAATGCATCTTGAAATCCATAGGGTATATATCCAATTACTGATCTGCAAACCTATCTGTTGCACTAATAAGCTGATGTAAAATACCCGGCTCATCAAATGAATGTCCTGCTCCTTCAATGATATGTAATTCCGCTTCCGGCCATGCCTGCGCCAGATCCCAAGCATTTTGCACCCGGCAAGCCATATCATATCGACCATGAATGATAACTGCCGGAATATCCCGTATAACGTCAATATTATTCAACAGTTGCTGACCCTCATTCATAAAACCCTCATTGATAAAATAGTGGTTCTCAATCCGAGCAAATGCCAAAGCAAACTCATCTTCCGTAAAACACTCCACACTATTTGAAGGAAGCAATGTTACCGTCTCGCCTTCCCACAAACTCCAGAGACGAGCGGCTTCTAATTGCACCCGAAGATCATGACTGGTCAGCCGCTTATTATACGCTCCGATCACATCCTTTCGTTCTTCCTCCGATAAAATAGATACCGTTCGCTGCCATTTGTCAGGGAAGAAATTAGAAGCACCATCCTGATAATACCAGTGCAACTCTTGTGGCCTCAGCAAGAAAATTCCCCGCAGAATTAATTCAGAAACGTGTTGAGGATGAGTCTGGGCGTAAACTAAAGATAAAGTTGAACCCCACGAGCCACCAAATACCAGCCATTTTTCTACTCCCATCAGTTGACGTAAGCGCTCAATATCTTCAACTAAATGCCAAGTGGTATTATTTTCCAAGCTGGCATGAGGTTTTGAACGCCCACAGCCACGCTGATCAAATAACATGACATGATATTTCTTCGGGTCGAATAACCGACGATGATAAGAGGCAATACCACCACCCGGTCCGCCATGAATAAATACAGCCGGCTTACCTACAGGATTACCACACAATTCCCAATAAATTTGATGACCGTCGCCTGTATCCAAATACCCCGAACGATAAGCTTCACAAGCCGGATATAATTTTCTCAATTCTGACATAACATTTCCTTTACTGGCTAACACCAAATCTGGTATCCGTCTAATGACGGGTAGAGATAACTATCAGAAAATGCTATTTCAACTCACTATAGCTAATCGTATTTTGCTGACAATCAACAACAACACGGTAATCTTTATCACGCTTAGAACCACGAACAGTCAGCGGAATTTTTAATATATCTTTGTCGCCAGTGATATTTTCCGCCTTTACCCACACCACTGGTTTAGCAGTTCCCAATTGCTTTCTATCTTCTGACCAATGGTTAATGCGGTTTTGCAGGAAATCACGCTTTACTTGAGCGGCAATTTGCGATTTAGTTAAATTGTCACAAGAAATAAATTTATCAACACGTTTGTTCTCCGACACAGCAGATACTGTGAATGAAACAGTGAGCAAAAGTGCAGCACCTGATAGACCAACTCTGTTAATGATATGACATGCTTTCATACTACCTCCCGTTAATATCTCAAAGTAAGAGATTAAATATGGAGCTAACCTAACATGCCAGGTAAAATAAATGTGTGATTATTGTTAAATAAATAATTTAATTATGTTCATTTTTCATCATCAAACACCACATTAACTTGCTCTTTTTCTCGATGCTGTTCACGAATTTCTTGTGCGACCAACGCAATCGCTTCACCACTGCTCATTCCTTCAACCATCAATTGCTGAATTTTTTCCACTGCTCGTTGCTGTTCCTGATGGGATAAAGTTGGCATACCTGAAAACATGATAATAACCTCTATAAAGTGATCCATGCCGAAGAGTATAGCGATTTTTAACTCAAGTAAGGAGTGGATTTCTATGTTAATCTGTAAGGATTAAAATCAAGACTAACCTTTGCCTTACAACTGCTAAACCAACATGATAATGAGTATTTCACTGCAAAAACGGCAATTACCATACCAACCAGACGCTGCCATCAACTATTTCGCGCCGATTTCAAACCAGTCTTGGGCAATGCTGCTCCATTCTGGTTCTGCCGACCATCCCCATAATCGGTTTGATATTCTGGTTGCAGAGCCACGGATAACCCTGCTCAGTCATAATAAATCAACTGAAATAAATGAAGATGGTGATAGTTATATTACTGGGGAAGATCCCTTTTACCTGTTAAAAAGACAACTAGAGAAATTAAATATCACAGCAAAGTTCGATCCTGATTTACCATTTCAAGGCGGCGCCCTAGGTTTATGGGGATATGATCTTGGGCGCTATATTGAAGAATTACCATCACAAGCCAAAAATGAGCTGTCATTTCCAGATATGGCAATAGGTATTTATGACTGGGCGCTGATTGTTGATCATCACAAAAAAGAGGTGATTTTATTCAGCTACAGTGATGTTGATACGCGCCTGAACTGGCTGACTTCTCACCAAGTTGCGCCAAAAATGGCTTTTACGTTGACCAGTGAGTGGCGGTCAAATATGAGTGTTAAGCAATATAATGAAAAAATTAGCGGCATTCATCACTACCTGTTAAGCGGCGATTGTTATCAAGTTAACCTGGCACAACGATTTTGCGCTGATTACCAAGGAGATGAATGGCAAGCATTCATAAAACTTAATGAGAGCAACCGTGCACCTTTTTCCGCCTTTATTCGTTTACCGGAAAACAGCGTTATCAGCGTCTCTCCTGAACGTTTTTTACTCCTGGAAAATAGACAAATTCAAACTCGCCCGATTAAGGGGACATTACCGCGCTTAAGTGATACAGAAAAAGACATACTGCAAGCTGCAAAACTGGCAGCCTCGAAAAAAGACCAGGCTGAAAATTTGATGATCGTCGATTTATTGCGTAATGATATTGGCCGGGTAGCCACACCGGGGTCAGTTAAAGTTCCCGAATTATTTGTAGTTGAACAATTCCCTGCCGTTCATCATCTGGTTAGCACAATCACCGCAACACTGCCAAATGAACAACATGCCACGGATCTATTACGTGCCTGTTTTCCCGGAGGTTCTATTACCGGAGCGCCTAAAATCAGAGCGATGGAGATAATAGAAGAGCTTGAACCTCACCGCCGACATGGATATTGTGGTTCAATTGGCTATATTAGTTTCTGTGGCACAATGGACAGCAATATCACCATTCGTACCCTCTTAACTGAGAAAGAAAAAATATATTGTTGGGCTGGTGGCGGAATCGTTGCTGACAGCATTGCTGAAAAAGAGTATCAAGAAACATTTGATAAGTTGAATCGTATTTTGCCACAACTAGGGAAAATAAAAGCAATATGACATCACTATCTGATTTCGTTAACAGATTTCAGTTACAACTTCCACCACCCCCTAAATGGTTTTCATATAACAACCGCCATGCCGCAGTGTTATTACCGATCATCTGCAAACCAAAACCAACGTTATTATTGACCCAACGCTCCGCCACTTTACGATCACATGCCGGTCAAGTCGCCTTTCCTGGGGGGAGTGCTGATCCTAAAGATGAATCAATAATCGCGACAGCACTACGAGAAGCGGAAGAAGAAGTTAACATACCTCATCAGAAAGTTCAGGTTCTGGGACAACTCGCTCCTTTAAATAGCATCAGTGGCTATCTGGTGACGCCTATTGTCGGATTATTACCCCCCGGATTATCCCTCCACAGTAACCCGGCAGAAGTTTCCAAAATATTCGAAGTTCCTCTATCTGAAGCGCTTTCACTTTCGAGTTATCATTATCTTGATGTTAATCGCCGAGGTCAGCAGCATCGAATCTATTTTTACTGGTATCAGCAACATCTCATCTGGGGATTAACAGCAACGATAATTCATCAATTAGCTCAACAAGTTCAGGTTTGATCTAAATCATTTAAGGACAATTAATTTGTATTTTTTTTACCCACCTTTATCACTATTGCTATCATAATTCAAAAAAAACTGTAAACTCCCTTATCAACACTACTAAATCACAGTAAAGTAGCGTACCTCAATATATATAACTATATCTCTATCTTTTTTAAGGAGTCTGGCGTGATTAGCGTTTTCGACATGTTTAAGGTCGGTATTGGCCCATCTAGCTCTCATACAGTTGGCCCGATGAAAGCCGGCAAACAGTTTGTCGACGATCTGGTAAACCAGGGATTAATGCCTTCTATCACGCGTGTAGCCGTCGATGTTTACGGCTCACTCTCATTAACCGGCAAGGGTCATCATACGGATATCGCTATTATCATGGGTCTGGCAGGTAATTCACCCGCCACCGTTGATATTGATTCGATCCCCGGTTTTATTCGTGATGTAGAGCAAACACAGCGTATTAAGCTGGCCAACGGTTTACATGAAGTCGATTTCCCACGTGATAGCGGCATGGTTTTCCGAAGTGATAATCTGTCATTACATGAAAACGGCATGCAAATTCACGCATTCGCGGGGGACAAAAAAGTTTATAGCAAAACCTACTACTCGATTGGTGGTGGTTTTATTGTTGATGAAGAACACTTTGGTAAACCCTCTCAGGATACCAAACCCGTTTCATATCCATTCAATTTAGCAAAAGAATTACTGATGAATTGTAATAAAACCGGGTTATCTATTTCCGGTTTAATGATGAAAAATGAACTGGATCTCCACAGCAAAGAAGAAATTAATGCCTATTTTGCCGATGTCTGGGATACCATGCAGGCTTGTATTGAGCGTGGTTTGAACACCGAAGGGGTTTTACCTGGCCCACTGCGTGTACCACGCCGGGCAGCGGCATTACATCGTATGCTGACCTCCTCAAACAATCTATCTAATGATCCAATGAATGTCGTGGATTTAGTGAACATGTTCGCCTTGGCAGTCAATGAAGAAAATGCTGCGGGTGGACGTGTTGTTACCGCACCAACCAATGGCGCTTGTGGCATTGTTCCTGCCGTACTCGCTTATTACAACCATTGCATTGAACCTGTAACACCAGAGCTCTATATCCGCTATTTCCTGGCTTCCGGCGCTATTGGCATCCTATATAAAATGAATGCATCAATATCTGGAGCTGAAGTAGGTTGCCAGGGGGAAGTGGGTGTTGCCTGCTCAATGGCAGCAGCCGGCCTTGCTGAACTGCTCGGTGGCAGCGCTGAACAGGTCTGTGTTGCGGCTGAAATCGGTATGGAACATAACCTCGGCCTTACCTGTGACCCGGTGGCAGGCCAGGTACAAGTACCTTGTATTGAACGAAATGCCATTGCTTCAGTAAAAGCAATCAATGCTGCACGCATGGCTTTGCGCCGTACCAGTGAACCGCGCGTTTCTCTCGATAAAGTTATTGAAACCATGTACGAAACAGGTAAAGACATGAACGCGAAATATCGTGAAACATCCCGCGGTGGTCTGGCCATTAAGGTTCAGTGTGATTAATCAAATAAATAACCTGTTTTTTAATCAGTAAATGCTTCTGTAATGAAAATATCCCTACCTTACGGTTGGGATATTTTTTGACCAAAACTTAAAATGATCATCTTTTGATCTAAAAAGATGAATATGTTTTCAATTTTAAATTAATAAGATGTTACCAGAAACAGAATAAACATCTAACAATAAGCAAATTATAGATAATTATAAATTAATTTTACAATTTTTAGCTTATTAAATTGTTTTGTGGTTAACATTTTTATCTATTTCATTTTTTCTGACTGACAGCAATTTTCCTCCGGTATTTCTAATGTTAATCTAACAGCCGATTTTTACAGTCAATAAGAGATAAAGTCTAAATCAAGTCAAATATTTAGGTATCATATTGATAAAAGGTCACTATTCGTACAAATAAGATTTTTATTGGAGGAATGATTCATCAAAATTATTGCAGTAACTTTGTAGTAATCCTGCGTTTATACCTAATAGATTTCGAGTTGCAGCGCGGCGGCAAGTGAATGAATCCCCAGGAGCATAGATAACGATGTGACTGGGGTGAGTGAAAGCAGCCAACAAAGCAGCAGCTTGAAAGATGAAGGGTATATATTATTAACAGAGGGGAAAACAGGTGAGTATAGCCATTATGATTGGCACACACGGGTCTGCGGCTGAGCAACTGCTTCGTACCGCAGAGATGTTAATTGGAGAGCAAGAAAATGTTTCTTACATTGACTTCGTTCCTGGTGAAAATGCCGATACCTTATTTGAAAAATACAACAGTAAATTGGAAACGCTTAATACAGAGCAAGGTGTACTGTTTCTTGTCGATACATGGGGAGGAAGTCCATTCAATGCGGCTAACCGTATTGCCGTAAATAAAGAGAATTATGAGATCATCACCGGAGTTAACGTTCCAATGTTGGTTGAAACCTTTATGTGTCGAGATGATGACCCATCTCTGGCAGAACTGGTTTCTATTGCTCTGGAAACAGGGAAAGAAGGCATCCGGGCCCTGAAAACGGAAGAACCTCAAAAAGCTGAACCAGCCAAACCCGTAGCATCCGTTGCGGCACCTTCATTTGCACCATCAACCGGCGGTCATATGAAAATTGCATTAGCTCGAATTGATGACCGCCTCATTCATGGTCAGGTCGCTACTCGTTGGACAAAAGAGACCAATGTCAAACGGATCATTGTCGTCAGCGATGAAGTTGCTGCTGATACTGTCCGTACCACCTTGCTAAAACAAGTTGCTCCACCGGGGCTCAGTGCTCACGTTGTTGATGTTGCAAAATGTGTTCGCGTTTATAACAACCCGAAATATGCCAATGAACGTGTCATGTTGCTGTTTACAAACCCAACAGATGTTTTGCGTTTAGTCGAAGATGGTGTCGATATCACTTCTGTCAACATTGGTGGAATGGCTTTCCGTCAGGGAAAAACGCAAGTTAACAACGCAATATCCGTTGATAAAACTGATATTGCAGCCTTCAAAAAACTAGATGAACGAGGCATTGAACTTGAAGCCCGTAAGGTTGCCAGTGATAGCCGCTTACAAATGATGGATCTACTCCAGAAGGTTAAAAACGAAAATCAGATCAGAGCAATTTAACTATTACTCAATGACAAAAATTACTCAATGACAAAAATTTCTTCCCAAATTTAATTTGGTTACAGGAGACAAACAATGGAAATTACCGTTGTTCAAATTGCATTGATATTCATCGTAGCTTGTATAGTCGGAATGGATTCCATTCTTGATGAATTTCAATTCCACCGCCCACTCGTGGCTTGCACCTTAATCGGGATCATTCTCGGTGATATGACAACCGGTATCATTATCGGCGGTACGCTAGAGATGATCGCCCTTGGCTGGATGAATATCGGTGCAGCCATTGCCCCGGATGCAGCCTTAGCATCAATCATCTCAACGATTCTGGTCATCGCAGGTGGTCGTGATATCGGTGAAGGTATTGCTTTGGCCATTCCGTTGGCAGCAGCAGGGCAAGTTCTGACTATCATTGTCCGTACCATCACAGTCGCCTTCCAGCATGCGGCGGACAACGCAGCAGAACGTGGCAGCCTGCGGGCAATTAGCTTTATCCATCTATCCGCATTACTGCTCCAGGCTATGCGTATCGCCATCCCTGCCCTAATCGTTGCACTATCGGTGGGTACCAATGAAGTTCAACAGTTACTTGCCTCTATTCCAAAAGTGGTAACAGATGGCTTGAATATCGCAGGGGGTATGATCGTCGTTGTGGGTTACGCAATGGTTATCAACATGATGCGTGCCGGTTACCTAATGCCTTTCTTCTACCTCGGATTTGTCACAGCGGCATTCACTGACTTTAACCTGGTTGCATTAGGCATTATTGGTATTGTTATGGCCGTGCTGTACATCCAGCTAAGCCCTAAATATAACAAATCTCAGGTAGTGGCTGCCCCTGGACACGCCAATAACGACCTTGATAACGAATTAGATTAAAAGGATGAGCAACATGTTAGATACAACAAAAACGACTGCTCAGACAGCAGGCCAGAAAAAACTGACACCCAGTGATATCCGTGGTGTATTTCTCCGTTCTAATGTGTTTCAAGGTTCATGGAACTTTGAACGTATGCAGGCTCTGGGTTTCTGTTTCTCTATGGTTCCAGCTCTTCGTCGTTTGTATCCAGAAAATACCGATGAGCGTAAACAGGCACTCAAACGCCACCTTGAATTCTTTAACACTCACCCTTACGTCGTCGCACCTGTGCTGGGTGTCACTCTGGCAATGGAGGAACAGCGTGCTAATGGCGCAACGATTGATGATGGTGCGATTAACGGTATCAAAGTCGGTCTGATGGGGCCACTGGCCGGTGTTGGTGACCCTATTTTCTGGGGGACAGTCCGCCCAGTATTTGCTGCTTTGGGTGCTGGCTTGGCAATGAGTGGTAGCTGGCTTGGGCCTGTCTTGTTCTTCTTCTTATTCAATCTGGTACGCCTATTAGTTCTCTATTCAGGCATCTCTTATGGTTATAAGAAAGGAATCAATATCGTTCAGGATATGGGTGGTGGCTTCTTGCAAAAAATGACCGAAGGAGCATCAATCCTTGGTCTATTTGTCATGGGGGCATTAGTTAATAAATGGACGAAAGTTAATATCCCGTTGGTTGTATCAGAAATTCCTAACCAACAGACGGGTGAAACGACAATAACCACGGTTCAGAATATCCTCGATCAGTTGATGCCAGGCTTGGTACCACTTTTGCTGACATTTGCTTGTATGTGGTTATTACGACATAAAGTCAATGCCCTGTGGATCATTATTGGCTTCTTTATCCTGGGGATTATTGGTGCCAGATTTGGTTTCCTTGGTCTCTAGTACAATATCATTCGGGGAGGAATTCCTCCCCCTATTTTCTTTTTTATAACAATACAGGGATAAGGAATGGGCCTTAATGATATGGTATTAGTTGGTTTAATCTTACTAATGCTAGCTTTTGCTGTTTATGATGAATTCGTGGTTACTTTGATGAAAGGGAAAACTTACCTACAAATAAAGCTAAAAAGAAAACATAAAATTGATGCACTCATCTTTATTATCCTGATACTTATTGTTGTTTATAACAATATTACCGCTTATGGTAGCCGTTTAACCACACATTTATTGCTGTTTACTATCCTGGTGACTATTTATCTTGCCTATATACGTTCGCCTAAACTATTATTTAAAAATAACGGTTTCTTCTATGCAAATACCTTTATTTCCTATAATCGGATAAAAACCATGAATTTATCTGAAGACGGTATCCTGGTTATTGGTTTAGAAAACAAGAAATTATATATATCAACAAGCCAACTTGATGATTTAGAAAGAATTTATAAATTTCTCGTCGAAAACAGATAGATAAGAAAAAATAATGCATAAAAACATAAATAATAAACAGTCAGCCTCACGCTGACTTTTATTTTCCCTATAAAGAAGATAATGATAATTATTATCAACATCATACCTTAACCCTAAAAATAATATGATTTTCCCTTTTTGAATTATTGTGCTATCTTTTAAATTGTCATGGGGAGTAGCCTGTTTCAGAGAAACGATTTAGTTAACTTCTCTGAAAAGCCCGTATCAACACGCTCGTTACAAAATAAACGTGGTGCGGGTAGCCTTATTGCTATCTTAACAGGTATTATTGTTGCTCAAAATAGCAAATACAATAGCCTAATGGGATAGCTATTAATTCGGTTGGCAAGACCATTGCATATAACACCATCATTGGTTGGGGATGGATTATATGTATATGGAAACACCCAACCGAGGCTATATTAATGAATATGTACGCAACCCTCATCCTCGCTTTAGCACTCTCAATGGATACCTTTGCTGCTGCAATTTGTAAAGGGGCCGCACTACATAGACCACATTTTCGTGAAGCAATCCGTACAGGTTTGATATTTGGTTTGGTAGAAGCCTGTACCCCATTGATTGGCTGGTCTATCGGACTTTACGCCAGCCAGTATATTATGGAGTGGGATCACTGGATTGCCTTCGCTCTGTTATTTGTTCTAGGTTGTAGAATGATTACAGAGAGTTTTAAAACAAATCAGGAAAAAAAGTGTGAATCACCCTGCCGCCATAATTCAATAGTACTAATAACAACAGCCATTGCAACCAGCTTGGACGCAATGGCAATTGGTATCGGACTCGCTTTCCTTCAGGTCAATATCGTGCCTACTGCGATGGCTATCGGAATGGTGACAATGATTATGGCAACATTGGGCATGTTAATTGGCCGTTATATTGGCCCACTACTAGGCAAACGTGCTGAACTTATTGGTGGGCTGATTCTGATTGCAATTGGTTTCAATATTTTATTTGAACATCTCGAATTATTTATGTACGCAGAATAACGCCACCAGCCCAAAATATTTATACCCGTTATCTTTCAAGTTGCCTCTTTGTTGGCTGCTCTCACTCACCCCGGTCACATAGTTATCTATGCTCCCGGGGATTCGCTCCCTTGCCGTCGCGATGCATCTTAAAATCCATAGAGTATATCTGTTAAACGTTATATTTTGGGCTGAAATCTTAATCATTTAAGGCGTTGATAGACCCGCAATATAAAATCAGTTTCACATTCAAACAGCGCTCTATCTGCCAATCCTTTTTTCACATCGTCTGTTGCTCGCCAAGCAAATGGTGTCATCTGTAATAAATGATACGCTTGCACACCATTTAATTTCATTGGGTAAGATAACGATTCATCGGTTATCAATTCAAATCCTGCCAACGGTTCTGCTTTCAATGGATGAAGATGAATATTTTGATAAATCAACTCTTTGAGTTGATAAAGATGGCGAGGACCAGGAGTGACTGTCAAAACAATTCCCTGTGGCTTAACCACCCTTGCCAACTCTTCTGCTTTACAAGGCGCATAAATTCTTAACACCCCGGCAAGCGATTGATCGGCAAATGGCAAACGATGACTCGACGCAACACAAAAGCTGACAGCAGGATAGCGCTTAGCGCCATAACGAACCGCGATCTTAGCAACATCTAACCCATAGATTTTAAGATTACGTCTCTTGCTTAACTGTGCTTCAACCGCAGCAGTGTAATAACCTTCACCGCATCCTATATCCAGCAAACTCTCTGCATTTTCTGGCAGATACTTTTCCAGTAATTCCGAAACCCGTTGTTGTAATGGTTGATAATGCCCTGAATCCAAAAACGCTCTTCTTGATTGCATCATCTCCGGGCTATCCCCCGGTTCCTTGGACCTTTTATGCTGAACGGGCATTAAATTAACATACCCTTCTTTAGCACAATCAAACTGATGATTATTCTCACAGCGCCATTGCTGTCGAGTGAGCAATAAAGCTTGATGACATAAGGGGCATTGATAAGACATAAGATTCCAAAAATATAAGCGAAAACTAGCCGACACTATAGCATATTCTGATGCTTTTCGTCGTAAATCATACTAATGAATAATTCTATATAAACGATTAATCATTATCTTGAATGAAATTGCATTCCATTATTTTCACTCCTTTCTTTGAAGCGTCTCGCAATATTTCTATGGCATAAGTATATTTATCAGGTATGATTCTTAAATCAAAATCCAATAAAGCATCATTGATGCTAAGTCATTTAACTAATAGAAACAACTAATAATACAGGTAATATAATGAACATTTTCATACAA
This sequence comes from Photorhabdus antumapuensis, assembly GCF_020387775.1. Classification (NCBI taxonomy): domain Bacteria; kingdom Pseudomonadati; phylum Pseudomonadota; class Gammaproteobacteria; order Enterobacterales; family Morganellaceae; genus Photorhabdus; species Photorhabdus antumapuensis. The sequence goes on along the minus strand of NZ_JAHZMK010000010.1, from coordinate 121,358 downwards.
TACTTTCATAAATTAAGATCAATTTCACCGAAATTCGATATTATGCCCAATACAAACTATTTTGATCTTATCCCGCAGAAAAGTGACGTTGATACTTTAGCAGATGATCTGGATAAAGTCCGCGCAGATTTTGCTGCCGTATTAAAGCAATTCAATGATGAAATCATATTATCTACAGGGAAAGAGACGATATATGACCAGAAGAATCACCGGAAAACATCCGAAAATAGCTAAACAATCTAATCAAGGTGATACAATCCATTATATTATCAACTGCCTGATTCAGAGATATTAAGGCTTTATGAACAACATCAGAAACACAAACATGGGATGGAAAAAAGTTGCCTTATTCTAAGGTAAATGATAAAAAAGTATAATGAAATTATTTGCAATATAAGGAGAGAAAATTGCGGTTTATTCAAGATGGGCCACTTATTCCTGATGAATTATTACTTGCCCGTGATCAAGGGCGCGTGGTTTTCTTTTGTGGCGCAGGGATATCTCTTGCTAAAGCTAAGCTTCCTAGTTTTTTTCAATTGGCACAGAAAGTTATTGATTTACTCGGAACGACTAATGATAGCCAAGCTCGTCAACTTTATGATTTTTTGGATAAAGGGTTAAAAGATAAGGAAGGAAATGAAGTTGAATTACCTTCTTATGCATCAACCCTTATTTCAACAGATCGGATATTTAGCTTATTAGAACAAGAGTTCGAAACGAATTTAATTGAAAAAACTGTAGCTCAAGTACTGAAACCATCGGACATAGTTGACACATCTGCACATAAATTATTGTTAGACCTTGCCACTACATCCGAAGGTCGAGTGCAATTAATTACAACTAACTTTGATCGCTTATTCAATGATTGTTCCTTGACAGAGATTCCGTGTTTTCTACCTCCAAATTTACCAGATTTATCCAAAAATGAATTAATTGATGGACTGGTATATCTTCATGGAAGATCTAATTCCGATTACATTGGTGCAGAAGGCAATGGTTTTGTTTTATCAGGTTCAGAGTTTGGAAGAGCCTATCTTTCTGATGGTTGGGCCACGAACTTTATTCGAGAGATTTTTTCTAAATATATAGTTGTATTTATTGGCTATTCTGCAAGTGATCCCCCAATGCAATATTTGCTCGAAGGACTTAATAAAAACCTGATAAAAGCAAAAAATGTATATGCATTTCAATCTGGAACCATAGAAGAAGCAAGAAAACTATGGGAACATAAGGGTGTTCAAGCAATTGCTTACAGTCCTGAAGATAAACATACCGCTCTTTGGGAGACATTAGATGCTTGGGCGAAAAGAGCGAAGAACGTAGAGCAATGGTATAGCGAAACTATAAAGATGGCTCGACGTGGCCCAACCAATCTCTTCCCCCACGAACGTGGACAAGTTGCTCATATTGTATCTACTTCAAAAGGTATGGAGAAGTTTGCACTTGTCGATAATCCACCTTCCGCAGAATGGTTATGTGTTTTTGATCCTCGTATACGACTTGCTACACACTCTAACAGCTGGCCTTTGAGATGTAATACTTCCCCTGAACCTCTCACTTTATACGGTTTAGACTTTGATAAAACACCTGATATTTATCAAAAGAATAATGACGATATAGATAGAGAAATAGCTAAAAAGGTATGGGATGCGTTTCAACCACATCATGATGATGTTAAAGAGTTAAGCGAGAAACATTTTGCTTCATTCAGAACAACATCTGAATATGGAAACTCAAAGTTATCTAGTAGACAATGGTATCTTGGTGCCTGGCTTGCAAAAGTAGCTCATCAGCCGACAGCCATATGGTGGGCAACGAAACAAAATTATCTTGAACCAGCTATCCAACATTACATTTTACAGAAACTTAAAGAGAATAAAATAGATAGTGAAATTCGCAAAATCTGGCAATATCTGATCGAGTCTTGGCAATATGAGTATAAAAATAAAGATTTTGATCGCCATTGGTATGGCCTATCACACGAAATTAATACGTATGGTTGGAATGAGGTGATGTTCCGTCAATATGTAAAACTGACACGTCCATATTTAGCTGTATCTAGCAAAATAGATAGCCTCCTTCCTCCAATTAATACGATAACTGAGCTTCGTGAATTTCTGGAATTAGATGTACGGTATATAGAAAAACACCATTTTGATGCAATTAATATTCCAAATTCTTTACTAATTAAAGTGATTCCAGAACTGAGAAAAAATATTGAATACGCTTATTCGTTAGAATCAGAGAAAAGGACACCTCACTCAGTGCGTTTGTTATCACCAATTAGAGAGGATAGCAGTATAGAACTAGGTTTAAGTATAAGAGATGTCAGACTGGAAGGATACGTATTGCGATACGTACATTTGTATGAAAGGTTAATTCAACTAGACCTGTATGAAGCAAGAAACGAATTCTTGAGTTGGCCCAGAAATAATCCTATATTTTCACAACTTCGTATATGGATTGCATGTAAGCCTGAGATCGTCCCCTCTTCCGATTTTTACCCACTTATCAATGCATTAAGCGATGATGAATTTTGGAATGAACATAATCAAAGAGACCTAATGCTAACACTTGCAGATAGATGGGATGAATTAAGAGAGAATGAGTGCATTGAAATTGTTAAGCGCCTATCAAGTTCTGCATGGACAAATAAAGATCAAATTGATAAATACCAAGCTTATAATAGACTAAATCGAATATTCTGGCTTGAAAATAAAGGTTGTAATTTTTATATTGATATAAAAGAGCGAGTTAGAGAACTTCAAAATATATATCCTGAATGGAAGATTGGGCTAGCAGATAATGCCATTACCTCTATGGAGCCCAAAGGCGGATATATAAGTATTGAATCTAACTGCAATGAATTATTGTATATTCCTATAAGGGATATTATTCCGCAAGCCTTAGAATTTAATTCTGTTGAACAGATCGTTTCAGAGAGGAACGACCCTTTTAAAGGATTATCAAAGCAATATCCATTAAGGGCTTTTTCTGCACTAAGACATTGGGCTAAAGAGAAAAAAGAGTATCCTAAAGAAATATGGAAAAAGTTCCTGTCGTCTGAATCGCGAAAAGATGATAAAACAAAGTTCATTTGTTTTATTGCAAGACAAATGATGTCTTATTCTAACGAAGATTTAGTCTCAATTATTGATCCTGCTTTATGTTGGATTTCGTCTATAAACGAAAAATTAGCTTCTATAGATATTGATATCTATGATGTATTATTAAAGCATCTTATTGATACTATAGGGATAATGCCAACTCCTATTACTACCATCGAAATTAAAAGAGAACGGCGCGATTGGATTCCAGAAGCTGATAACTCTCCCATATCATCAATCGCACATATATTGTTTAAAGACTCTCGTCTAAAAAATTTCCATTTAGAAGACAAATTATCTCAACAATGGCTTTCTAATATTGAACGTTTGAATGCTTTATCAGGTGATTCCAAGAAATATGCTTTAGTATATTTAGCCAAACAACTAATTTGGTTACATCACCATATTCCAGCATGGACTAATAATAATTTGTTACATGTTATCGAAAATGGTGAGCCAGACGAGAAGGAAGCATTTTGGAATGGCTATTTCTGGGGAGGAACCCTCCCCGAAAGCTCTCAGTTGTATGATATTTTGAAACCATTTTTACTAGGCTTTTTACGTAATAGCGTGTCTTTTCACCCTGAGTTTCAAACAAATTCAATAGCAAATTTTTTATTATTTGGTTGGGCTAGTGAATTGTATGAGAAATCAAAGCAATTTATTTCCGATTCTGAACTTAGAGATGCTCTTGTTTATGGTGATGAGAAGTTACGCCATAAAATCCTATGGTTGCTATGGAGGCTTTCTTCAAAAGATGAACCTGATAATAAATTCTTTTTACAATGGCGAGTTTTAATAATTCAATTTTTTACCCATGTTTGGCCTCGTCAAAAGGCAATAAAATCACCAAAAACAACAGAAAATATTTCCCGTCTTTTATTTTCTCAAGAAACTATGTTTCCAGAGTTAGTAGATATTGTTATGCCTTTCTTAACATGCACGAACAATGGTGAATCCTTGATGTATTATATTAAAAACGAAGAAATAGTTAAAAAATTCCCTAAAGAAACAATAGCGGTTTTATCCAATACTTTACCTGAGGATGTAAAGAAATGGCCTTATGATTTTGAGAAATGGCTTGAAAAAATGGAAAAAGCTGATGCCAGCTTAGGTTCTGATAGCAAATTCGTTGAGCTTAAATATAAGTGGGAGTTTCGTTAGACACTAATAAACAGTTTTTCTGAATCTATAGCTTTGCATATGGCGTTAACTGAAAGGAATGAGCCTGAACTTTAACCGGTATTAGTTCACTCCTTTCAATTTTCCCTTTTCTCCCCAACAAACCTGCAAACAACACGTTATTCATTACTTACCTATGTCAATATTATTCCTCTATTACATGTGGAGTTTCAAACCTAATGCTTTAACGACTTTTAAAATAGTGCCAAACTCCGGGTTTCTCACACCGGATAACGCCCGGTATAAACTTTTACGAGACAGACCAGTATCCTTTGCTATCTGAGTCATAGCACGTGCACGTGCTATTGTGCCTAATGCACGCACAATAAAGGCAACGCTTCTTTCAATACAGGCATTCAAATACATAGCCATGCCAGCTTCAGTTTTCAGGTATTCTGCTGAATCCCAACGGGTAAACTATTCATTCATCATGTTGTTCTTTCCAACTGCAAACTAATTATAAAATCAGTTTAATGCCTTAATTTTATGTGCTTTTATTACCGCCATAAAGACCTCAAACCTGAGTTTTTTGATAATTCAACTAAATGAAGTTTTTTTCTTATTTTGGATATTTTTGCAAATGAGAGATATTCTATCTTAGGATTTTTTATTAAGGTAAAACGAATGAGCTCGATTTACTCAGAGGAATATCAGCATGTTATCCGATTATTACGCGAAACACGCTTGGAAAAAGGCATTACACAGGAAAAACTGGCACAAGAATTTGGCCGCCCTCAATCATTCATAGCCAAAGTTGAAAATGGTGAAAGAAAACTAGATGTCGTGGAATTTGTGCGCATGGCCCATTTGTTGTCACTAAACCCAGCCCAGATCCTAGACAAAATAAAGCTGAAAAAACCAAGCCTTAACAGTAAGCTAAAATGAATATCAAGTTTACTCTTTATATTCTTCAATCAACTTGTTAACCAGCTCCGTAACAGTTGTTTTCTCCGTTTAACACATTCAGCTTTGTTAATGGGCCGCTATGACAACGTTGCTCATGAGTTAAAGCCTCTTCAATCCAATCTCAATTATATTCAACAAGCAAATACAGTTCAGTGCATACCATAAATAAAAACACCAAAAAACGCTTTAGTTTTATTGGTGTTTTTAGTTTAAGCTTCAACCGATATCTATAAACTCTGAGAACTTATTCCCACTCAATAGTCGCAGGTGGTTTACCGCTGACATCATAGACAACTCTCGATATCCCACTGACTTCATTGATGATCCGGTTAGAAACCCGGCCCAGGAAATCATATGGCAAATGCGCCCAATGTGCGGTCATAAAATCAATCGTTTCTACTGCCCGTAACGAAACAACCCAGTCATATTTACGGCCATCTCCCATCACGCCCACGGAGCGAACTGGCAAGAATACTGTAAACGCCTGGCTGACTTTATTGTACAAATCAGCCTTGTGCAGCTCTTCAATGAAAATAGCATCTGCACAACGCAGCAAATCGCAGTACTCTTTCTTCACTTCACCCAATACACGAACACCCAAACCTGGGCCTGGGAATGGATGGCGGTTCAACATGTCGTAAGGCAATCCCAATTCCAAACCTATCTTACGTACTTCATCTTTGAACAACTCTTTCAGCGGTTCCACCAGACCCAATTTCATCTCTTCCGGCAAGCCACCGACGTTATGATGAGATTTGATAACGTGTGCTTTGCCTGTCGCAGATGCCGCTGATTCGATGACGTCTGGATAAATCGTGCCTTGTGCCAGCCATTTAACCTGAGCCTGCTTACTTGCCTCTTCATCAAAGACTTCAACAAATACACGACCAATCGTTTTGCGTTTCTCTTCCGGATCATTGATGCCAGCCAGTGCAGTAAGGAAACGATCTTCCGCAGGAACATGAACAATGTTCAACCCAAATTTTCCGGCAAACATTTCCATCACCTGATCAGCTTCATTCAAACGCAACAAACCGTTATCAACAAATACACAGGTCAGGCGGTTACCAATTGCGCGATGCAATAACAATGCGGTGACAGATGAATCAACACCACCGGACAGTCCCAAAATAACGTGATCCTCACCAACCTGTTCACGCAGGCGTTCAACGGTATCTTCGATAATAGAAGCAGGTGTCCACAGTGCTTTACATTGGCATACATCCAGAACAAAACGTTCCAATATACGCTGCCCCTGATGGGTATGGGTGACTTCCGGGTGGAATTGCACACCATAAAAACGTTTTTCTTCATTTGCTATGATGGCAAATGGACAGGTATCAGTGCCGGCGATAGTGATAAAATCCTCAGGAATTGCAGTGACTTTATCACCATGACTCATCCATACATCTAATAATGGTTTACCTTGCGCATTTAATGAATCCTGAATCCCACGGAACAATGCACTTTCCGCTTTAATCTCAACCTGAGCATAACCAAATTCACGCTCAGTAGAATCTTCTACCTTACCACCGAACTGTACCGACATTGTTTGCATGCCATAGCAAACACCCAGAACCGGAACGCCAGCGTTAAAAACATATTCAGGTGCACGTGGACTTCCTTGTGCTGTGGTACTTTCCGGGCCACCGGAAAGAATAATGCCGCTTGGGTTGAATTCGCGGATTTGCTCTTCTGTGACATCCCATGCCCAAAGTTCACAATAAACCCCGATTTCACGGATACGGCGAGCAATCAATTGAGTATATTGCGAACCAAAATCAAGGATAAGAATGCGGTGTTGATGGATATTAGTTGTCATGTGCGGTGAATTCCAAAAAAACAAGTAACAAATAAAGATAAGTAGCCCTTATACGGGCCACAATAAATATGGATTACAAACCTAACCGGTAGTTTGGAGACTCTTTGATAATGGTGACATCGTGAACGTGGCTTTCCTGAATACCAGCATTACTAATGCGAACAAATTCTGCTTTGGTTCTCAATTCATCAATAGTTGCACAGCCAGTCAGCCCCATACAGGAACGCAAGCCTCCCATTTGCTGATGAACAATGTTTTTCAGCAAACCTTTATAGGCAACACGGCCTTCAATGCCTTCCGGTACCAGCTTGTCGGCAGCATTATCAGTTTGGAAATATCGATCAGAAGAGCCTTTAGACATCGCTCCTAATGATCCCATGCCACGATAAGATTTAAATGAACGTCCTTGGTACAGCTCAATTTCTCCCGGTGACTCTTCTGTCCCTGCCAGCATGGAGCCCACCATGACACACGACGCTCCCGCAGCGATGGCTTTGGCAATATCGCCAGAGAAACGAATACCACCATCAGCAATAACTGGAATACCGGTGCCTTCCAACGCTTCAACGGCATCAGAGATAGCGGTAATTTGTGGCACCCCTACACCGGTAACAATACGGGTAGTACAGATAGAACCGGGACCAATACCGACTTTAACCGCATTGACGCCAGCCGCTACCAGCGCTTTTGCGCCTTCCCCAGTCGCCACGTTACCACCAATAATTTGTAGATTTGGGTACTTAGCACGGGTTTCACGAATACGTTGCAGTACCCCTTCAGAATGACCATGCGATGAATCAATAAGCAGAACATCAATACCAGCAGCAACTAATGCATCAATACGCGCTTCATTGCCGGCACCAGCACCAACCGCAGCACCAACACGTAAACGACCATGTTCATCCTTACAGGCGTTCGGTTTACGTTCTGCTTTCTGGAAATCTTTAACCGTGATCATGCCGAGCAGATGAAAGTTTTCATCAACTACCAGCGCTTTCTCAACACGTTTTTCATGCATTTTCTGCAACACAATTTCACGGGCTTCACCTTCTTTTACTGTCACCAGACGCTCTTTAGGCGTCATTACCGCAGTAACAGGCTGATCCAAATCAGTAACGAAACGTACATCACGGCCAGTAATAATACCAACCAACTCATTTCCTTCAGTGACAACCGGGTAACCCGCAAAACCATTACGTTCTGTCAATTCTTTAACTTCACGCAGCGTTGTTTCAGATACCACAGTGACTGGATCTGTCACAACACCACTCTCATGTTTTTTAACTCGGCTAACTTCTTCTGCCTGACGCTCAATAGACATATTTTTATGGATAAAACCCATGCCACCTTCCTGAGCCAATGCAATAGCCAAACCGGATTCAGTAACGGTATCCATAGCGGCAGACAACATAGGAACTTTTAGGCGAATGGTAGAGGTCAGTTGAGTAGACAGGTCAACAGTGTTAGGTAAAACGGTAGAATGAGCAGGAATTAACAGAACATCATCAAAGGTTAAAGCTTCTTTTTTAACTCGTAACATAAGCAATATCTCACCAGGCTGCGAAAAACTTAAGGAATAAAATATTGCCGTGGCATTATACAGAACGTAATCGGTTGCCTCCAGCATTTTATTAAAAAATTTCTTGCTTACTTCATAACGCACGTTAGTATCAATATATTAAGTTCTTGTTTTGAAATTTGATCTTTCTCACATGTCACTACCTTTTAACACTGGAATTTTTTCTGTCAGTCGTCTTAATCAGACGGTTCGACAACTGCTCGAAATGGAAATGGGCAGAATTTGGCTAAGCGCTGAAATATCCAATTTTTCTCAGCCCTCCTCCGGGCATTGGTATTTCACGCTGAAAGATGAGCGTGCCCAAGTGCGGGCGGCAATGTTTCGCAGTAGTAATCAACGGGTGACATTCAAGCCACAAAATGGTCAGCAAGTTTTGGTTCGCGCGGCAATCACACTTTATGAACCAAGAGGGGACTATCAGCTTATTGTTGAAAGTATGCAACCCGCCGGTGATGGGCTGTTACAGCAACAGTTTGAACTATTGAAACAAAAACTCGATGCCGAAGGATTATTTGACCAAAGCCACAAAAAACCGCTGCCATCTCCTGCTCAACAGCTTGGTGTAATTACTTCAACCAGTGGCGCTGCCCTGCATGATGTTTTGAATATTTTAAAGCGCCGTGATCCATCATTGCCCATCATCATTTATCCGACAGCGGTTCAGGGCACAGAAGCACCATTACAGATTATTCGAGCTATTGAATTAGCGAATGAGCGGCAGGAGTGTGATGTATTGATTGTTGGGCGTGGTGGTGGCTCGCTGGAAGATTTATGGAGTTTCAACGACGAACGAGTCGCCAGAGCCATTTTCCACAGTGATATTCCGATAGTCAGTGCAGTCGGTCATGAAACAGATGTCACCATTGCTGACTTTGTAGCAGATTTGCGCGCCCCGACACCATCAGCGGCCGCTGAGTTAGTCAGCCGTAATCAACTCGAATTGCTACGTCAAATTCAGTCGCAACAACAACGACTGGAAATGGCAATGGATTACTTCTTTGCCCAGAAACAGCGTATTTTCAGTCTGTTATCTCATCGTTTACAGCAACAACATCCTCATTTACGTCTGGCTCGTCAACAAAACTTGCTGGTCAGTTTACGCCAGCGACTCACTGACAGCTTGCAACGGCACTTAAAGCAAAACAGCTTGGCTTATGAGAAATTACAGCAACGGCTCTGGTACGCTGAACCTAGCCAGCAGATCCACCAATATAGCCAACAGATTCAGCAACAAGATTTTCGGTTAAGACAAGTGATTGAAAGGCAAATCAGCCGTTCCAGAGAAAAATTTGCCATTTCCTGTTCGCGGATGGAAGCCGTTAGCCCTCTGGCAACACTGGCCCGTGGTTACAGCATCAGTCAAACATCGGATGGAAAATTACTGAAACAAACCAAACAGGTACATGTTGGTGATGTCCTGAATACCCGTTTACAAGATGGCTGGATTGAAAGTGAAGTGTTGAAAATCAAGAAAGAACGGAAAAAACGATCTGCAAATCTGAAATAGTGGCACTCCTTTGCCACTTATTTTTCCTATATACCCTATAGATTTCAAGATGCATCGCGACGGCAAGGGAGCGAATCCCCGGGAGCATAGATAACTATGTGACCGGGGTGAGTGAGTACAGCCAACAAAGAGGCAACTTGAAAGATAACAGGTATAATCAGAAACGGATTTCTGCGCCGACAATATAGGTCCGGCCCCGAGCAGTTTGCATAGCCGAAGTAGATTTATCCATTAATGCAGCCGTATTACTCATACGATTAAGTGCTTCAGAGTAGTTTCTGTTTGTCAGATTCTGTACTGAAAATTTAAACAGCACATTTTTATTTATTTTATAATCACCGTAAAAATCGACCACAATGGGAATTTTTCTCTCCTTTTCCATCACCGTTCGCCCATCACTGTCCTGATTATAAGGATCTGAATCTAGCTTATAGGAATTACCGGTATATTTAATTATTGTTCCAATCCGTAGTTTTTCGCCCAATAGACGACCTCCTGTATCCAAAGTCAAAAAACTTTCAGGTAATTCTGATGTAGGATCTGCACCAAAAATCGATGTAGAAATAGAAGTCGGTTGGCTTGTTTTTTGTCGGCTATAAGCCAATTTACTATAAAATACACCGGCATCATAATCAGCAGAGACTTCATAGCCGCGCATTATCACCGGGGTTATGCTATTGCTATAAATATACATACCGAAATTTGCATCAACATGCTTCCAATCTTCTTCTGATAATTTAGAATACTGGCATATCCTGCCATCTTTGCACAGAGTATATGAATCACTACTGATGTAATTCTTTATCTTAGTATGATACCAAGCTGCTTTCAGACGGAAAGTATCTCCTTTTACAATCATGTCTGGACGGTAACTATTAAAACCAATTTGATAAGTATCCGATTTTTCTCCTTTCAAAAATGGATTTATCGATGCGCCACCTTCATTGCCATAGAAAACTTCCTGCGCATTCGGTGCTCTCATAGAGTGGGTATAACTCACGAAAGGCTGAAATTCAGGAATAATTTCCGCTGACAGCAAAATACTTGGATTAAATCCACGCTCTTTCAAATTTAGTTTACTTTCACCTTGAGGGAAACAATTAACGCGTAACTCACAGGCTGGTTTATGGCCCTTTACACTATAATCCATATAATTAAGATTAATATTAACTTGGTAAATATCACGATTAATTTTTAACCCGCTATAAATACTGGCAATATCTTGTTTACCACTTGGGGCAAAACTATTATTTTCTTTTGCTTCACTATCTGTCTTTTCATATTTTTTCTTTTTTTCTTCATCTTCTATATCAGAGTAAACGCTATCAGTTGTCTTACTATATTCAGTTTTCATCAATTTACCACCGAATATCAACTCAAAATCGGTATCGCCGTAATTAAAACGGCTGATGTTATTAAGATTAATAGCGTTTGATTTATTTTTAGTTTTGCTGTTTGTCAATGCATTAAGTGCAGAATTATAGATTTGATCACTTCCGCTGGTACTAACCAACAATTTCATATCAACCAACTCACTGAATGGCTTATAGTTGTATTTCAGATAAAAATCCTCACTATCAATATGACGCTGAGTAAATTTATTGTGATACAAACGGCCACTCAGCTCCATATCATGAAATTCATTTGGCTTAATATTTAACTTCATTAATTGAGAATTGGGTTTCTGTTTAAAAGATTTATCGGTACCAAATTCATCACTTGATATTCCGTCAGCATTTTTATAATTAGCATCAATTGAATGCCCACTGACAGCCAGCATAGCGCCAATTGATCCTTCAGAACTAAAAGCCTGTGTTTTACCAGCGACGGCAATCATGCCATTATGACCAATGCCATTATCGCCATAGAGCATTTTTGTCCGTATTCCCAATGTATTGCCACTGAATATCACATCATCAACACCAATTGTGCGGAAATTAGCACTACCCGCTAATGCGTTGACACTATCAGAACCATCAGATTGTCCTCGACTAATATCCACACCAACAATAAAATTAGGATCAATTAATGAGCCAAACTGGCTCTGAAGACTATTACTATGTGTTATGCTGGTGGGTGATGTACCATAAAAGCTCTGGCTAACACCATCAACCATCATATTCACCCGACCAAATCCACTTAATCCACGAATATTAACCGTCACCGTTCCCTGCCCCGGATCAATTTGCGTATAAGTTCCTGGCATGCTGCGCAATATACTATCCGTTGATTGAAGTTTAGTATCTTCACCTTTAGAACTGTAAGAACCGGGCTTTTCCATTGCTCGTATTTCAGCATCATCCTGTGAACCTGAAACTTTCAATCTGCTGAATTTTAAAACTTTTTCTTGCTTTTCCTCACCATAAGCAAACCCTTGCAACCCAATTAAAACCACACCGGCCCCTGCTATCTTTGTCATTATTTTCATTTCAATTATCCCAAATGCATACAAATCAATATTTGCTCACATACCCGTCTTTAGAAAATAAAATGTTTAGCACTGATAAATTATTATCAGTGCTAAAAATAACAAATTTATATTATTTATAATTTATTTCAGTTATCTTTTAATTGTGGAAAATATTTATTGGCATTATCCAGCATCAAAATAAAACTGTAATCCAGTGCAGTATCTTTTAATCGATTAAATCGACCTGATTTACCACCATGGCCGGCACTCATATTGGTTTCTAATAATAAAATAGAGTCACCTTTCTTCATATCCCGTAATTTTGCTACCCATTTAGTCGGTTCCCAATATTGTACTTGGGAATCATAAAATCCACTCGTAACCAATAAGTTTGGATAACGTTGATGTTTTATATTGTCATACGGGCTATATGATTTAATTCGGAAATAATCTTCTTTATTTTCGGGATTACCCCACTCTTCATATTCACCTACTGTCAGCGGAATAGAAGGATCGAGCATGGTTGTCACGGCATCAACAAAGGGAACTTGGGCAACCACCCCGCGATATAATTCCGGTGCCTGATTAATTACAGCGCCCATCAGCAAACCACCGGCACTACCTCCCATTGCATAAACCCGTTTGCTGTCACCATATTTCTGAGCAATCAGTGCCTTGGTCACATCGATAAAGTCATTAAAACTATTCATTTTATTTTCGACTTTACCTTGTAGATACCATTTTTTACCCAGTTCACCGCCACCACGCACATGTACCAAGGCGTAAACAAAGCCTCGATCTAATAAACTCAATCGCGGTGAGCTAAATGCAGGATCCATGCTCATACCATAAGCCCCATATCCATAAATCAATATCGGGTTATGGCCTTTTTTAAACAGTGATTTACGATATACCAGAGATACCGGAATTTCTACACCATCACGAGCCTTCACCCAAATACGCTGGCTCTCATAATGATGTTTATCGAAACCTTTTACTTCCTGCTGCTTAAGTAATTCCCGCTCACCTGTTTTCATATTCCACTGGAATGTTGAGCTGGGTGTCGTCATGGATGAATAACCATAACGTACAAAATCAGTATCGGGTTCAGGGTTGTAATCAATCCATGCCATGTAACTTGGATCATCAAACTTAATCTGTTTTTCTTGCTGTGTTTGCCAATTAATCTGACGAATTGTCGGTAACCCTTTTGTTCGCTCCTGTACGACCAACCAGTCATTAAACAAATCAAAAGCTTCAAGATCACTATCCTGCTGCGGAGCAATGACTATTTTCCACGGCGTGTTGATTGCATCAGTCTGATAAAGACCATAAGTTTCATTCTCATGATTTGACCGGATGTAGAAATGATCGCGGAAATGGTCAATATAATACTCCCGGCCTTCCTGACGAGGCGAAAATATTTGAAGTTCAGCTTGTGGCTTATTTGCATCAATCAGCAAATATTCAGAAGTCGACGTACTGGTTATCGACAACATAATATAATCACGGGAAGTACTTTTAGACATGCTTAAATAAAAACGCTCATCTTCTTCCTGATATATTTTCTGATCTTCGCTGGTATTGCTACCATATTGGTGACGAAATACCTGATATGGCAATAAAGTTTGCGAATGTCTGCGCACATAAAACAACGTATTGTTGTCATTAGCCCAAACCATGTTGCCAGAAGTATTTTTTATTACATCATTATTCCACTGTTTGTCAGCGATATCTTTAAAAGAGATCTGATAATTACGGCGTCCCTGCGTATCTTCAGCAATCGCAATACGTTTATTATCCAGAGAAACAGCAAAATTACTCAATTGGTAATATTCGTGCCCTTTAGCCCTTTCATTACCATCGACCAATACCTGCCAATCTGATGAGCCATCAACGGGTTTACGCTGATAAATCGGAAAATCTTTGCCAGTTTCATAGATTGTCCGATAAATATACCCATTATAACTATAGGGTACCGATTGATCATCCTGCTTCATCCTGCCAACCATTTCTTCGTATAACGTATCCCGTAGCTGTTCACCGGGTTTTAACATCTGTTCGGCATATTTATTTTCGGCGGCCAGATAATCAATGATCTTTTGATCTTTGCGATTATCATCCCGCATCCAGTAATAATCATCTATACGAGTATCATCGTGGGTAATTATATTGTGTGGTTGTTTCATTGCCTTTGGTGGCATAATTTCTTCCTCTGCGGCGGCAGGATTCAACCAGCCGCTCAATAAAAATATCAATAACAGCCCTTTAGTTTTCAGGGCAAACCGCGCTTGCTGCCTTAACATATCTGCTGTCCTTAAGTCGATCAAAAGTATTAATTAGCTAAACTAAAATCAATCGGAAGTTCTATCGTAATTTCATTACCGTTTAAAACGGTATCGGGGGGAGCTGGCAACGGCTGCGCCCTTGCCAGAACTTGCTTTGCTTCCCTGTCTAAAGAATGGGTTCCAGAACGACGAACTAAATCGCGGTTAGTAACATAGCCCTGTTTATCAATAGTGAATCTGACTGTAGGCCGACCGGTGCGATTTCTCCTCTGTGCATCTTCTGGATAGCGTTTATAGCGGTTCAAATGCCCGATAACCTCAGCCCGCCATAGCGCATCTGCATCCGCAACCGCCTTTGAATCACTGTCATAAGCAGCAGCAACCCGCGAAGTAACATTCGTAGATGTAGCCGTACTGCTCACCATAGCGGCACTACTTTGAGATTTTTCACTCTCTTGTTCTTCTACCTGCTGACGTTTCACTGGCGGTGTTTTTTTAATCTCTTCGTGGTGCTTTTTCTGTTTTTTAGGTTTATGCACCAGAATCTGCGCCTGTTCATCTTTAATAAGCTCAGGCGTCTTAATCTCATTAATCTCGCTTTCCTGCTGCCGACTGGCAACAGAAAGTTGTTGTTCAATACCAATAGGTTGCTTTTGTACCTGATGTGTCGCTTCTGTCAACAATGAAAGCTCCATCATCACTGCCGGCGGTGGCATCAGTTCATCAATAGCAATTTCTTCTGGCTGGTAGATAATCCAGCCAACCAAAATGAAGTGAGCAGCAATAGCAGAAATGAGCCCTTTTTTAAAATGACTCGTTTGAAAGGCCAGGTGTGTCAGCATCAACATGAATGATAGCGCATAGTTTTAATTATCATTTAGTAATGATAATTAATTTCATATGCTAATGAAAATTATTTTTATCTGTATCGTTAACTTGAGCACATCCCTGTGCCAAAGCCCCTTATATACAGGGAAAAGATCGCCATTTGTTTAAAATATCTACGGTTTTTTTACGGGTGTATACCAAACATAATCAGCATATTGGCTATCCAGTACATTGCTTTTCTCAGCCAGAATCACCACAACAAGGTCCTCTTGGGGCGATAAGTCTTTAACATGCAGAGGAACACCCATTACTTTCGTTGCATGATATCCACCCGCAATCAGTGTGGCAGGAACTGGCGCTTTAAGTAACTGCTCCGCCATTCTGCGATCCCGCATTTGCTGAATAGTGGTCATGGCAGATAACTGTTGTTCCGTTATTTCACCACCGTGAACATCTTTAATCACCGCTTTAATCTGCGCTTTGACATTTTCAGCAACAGAAATATTCCCCTGGAGAACTGGCGGATTACTGTAAGCGGCTTTAATTTCACTGCGATCCAAGTTTGCAGACAACAACGGATAAGGCTGATATATAAGCTCCATGACCAATCCACCATACAACCCCCACCGCCATCCATCTTGCCATGCAAGAAGCTCTTTTATGCGGCTTTCACGTACGATAGGCTTAGTTTGCAACCAACTCTTAACTTTATTCACTTTTTGCTGCTGATCAGGATTAATCATCTCTAACAGAACCGAACCCTGTTCTCTTTTGAGCGGGAGTTGCTGAACCAACCAAAGCTCTATCTGATGATGATATGGATTATCATGTTTTTCACCCACAACAACCCGCTGATGTGATGCCAGCCGATTGATCAATTCATCAGGGGTCAAAGCGTGACCTGTTTTAAGATCGATAATAGCCCCTTGTTGAGTCAGTTCCGGTGAAAGCGCTTGGGGAGCCGGTTTTTGTTGTCCAGATACACATCCAGATAAGATCAGTAAACCACAGATAATCAGAAAAGATTTTATTGCCATGAAGAATTTCATAATATCCGCTATCTATATTAATGTTTCGCGCATCATATAGATAATAAGAATCGTTTACAACAAACAGCCCCTGCCTACAGGAAACAGGGGCGATTGGTATTACAGCGGATGAGTTTGCGCTTCAACTGCCGCCAGAGCGACCATATTAACGATGCGGCGTACAGAAGAAATTGGTGTCAGAATATGTACCGGTTTGGAAACCCCCATCAGAACTGGGCCAACGGTCACTCCTTCAGAACTGGTGACACGTAGCAAGTTATAACTGATACGGGCAGATTCCATATTCGGCATAATTAACAGATTAGCCGCCCCTTTCAATGGGCTATCTGGCATGATGTCACGGCGAATACTTTCAACCAATGCGGCATCACCATGCATTTCACCATCAATTTCAAGTGAAGGTGACATTTTATTCACCAATTCCAACGTCTGGCGCATCTTCTGTGCTGAGGGGCAATCTGTGGAGCCAAAACTTGAATGAGAAAGCAGCGCAACTTTTGGTTCAATACCGAAGCGGCGGATAGTCTCTGCGGCCATAAGGGTAATCTCTGCCAATTGTTCAGGCGTTGGATCATTATTGACATAAGTATCCGCAATAAAAGTATTACCACTTGGCAACATCAGTGCATTCATTGCACCAGCAGTATGAACCCCATCACGGAAACCAAAGACATTTCTCACAACATCGTAATGTTCACTGTAACTGCCAACGGTACCACAAATCAGGCCATCAGCTTCACCACGCAGTACCATAATCGCCCCAATCAGGGTGGGATTACCGATAACTGCCCGTCGAGCTTGTTCAGCAGAAACACCTCGACGTTTCATAATGTGATGATATTCCTGCCAGTATTTTTTGAAACGCGGATCATTCTCATTATTGACTACTTCAAAATCTTTACCCGCTTCAATATGCAATCCCAGTTTCTGGATACGCATTTCGATAACACTGGGGCGACCAATTAGAATCGGATAAGCCAGCCCAAGGGAGATCAACTCCTGAGTCGCATGCAATACACGGACTTCTTCCCCTTCGGCCAAAACGATACGCTTTTTCGCTTTTTTAGCCTGAGAAAAAATAGGTTTCATAAACAAGTTTGTTTTATAGACAAACTCATTCAACTTCTCGATATACGCGCCAAAGTCTTTAATCGGGCGGGTTGCTACGCCGGAATCCATTGCTGCTTTGGCAACTGCCGGGGCAATTTTCACAATCAGACGCGGATCAAATGGTTTAGGAATAATATACTCCGGGCCAAAAAACAGATCCTGATCATCATAAGCCGAAGCCACCTCTTCACTCTGTTCCGCCAGCGCCAAATCAGCAATCGCATGAACACAGGCGAGCTTCATCTCTTCGTTAATGGTTGTTGCACCAACATCCAGCGCGCCACGGAAAATAAACGGGAAACAGAGCACATTATTAACCTGATTCGGATAATCAGAACGACCAGTACAAATGATTGCATCAGGGCGAACTTGTTTTGCCAATGGCGGCAAAATTTCTGGTTCAGGGTTTGCCAATGCCATGATGAGTGGATCTTTAGCCATCGTTTTCACCATGTCTTGAGTCAACACGCCAGGGCCGGAACATCCGAGGAAAATATCTGCTCCAGGGATAACATCACCTAATGTGCGGCTGCCATTGTCTTCAATCGCATAGGCAGCTTTAGTCTCTTCCATATCTTTATCGCGACCACGATAAATCACCCCTTTAGAATCGCATACCACAATATTTTTGCGTTGCAACCCAAGCGCAACCAGCAAGTTCATACAGGCAATTGAGGCAGCACCGGCACCAGAAACAACTAAGCGAACCGCTGAAATCTCTTTTTTCATAATCCGCAAGCCATTCAAAACAGCAGCCGTACAAATTATCGCTGTGCCATGCTGGTCATCATGGAATACCGGAATGTTCATTTTTTCCCGCAGTTTTTTCTCAATATAGAAACATTCCGGTGCTT
This sequence comes from Photorhabdus antumapuensis, assembly GCF_020387775.1. NCBI lineage: Bacteria > Pseudomonadati > Pseudomonadota > Gammaproteobacteria > Enterobacterales > Morganellaceae > Photorhabdus > Photorhabdus antumapuensis. The sequence goes on along the minus strand of NZ_JAHZMK010000010.1, from coordinate 102,716 downwards.
TGATATCTTCGAGGTTAATCCCTCCAAACGTCGGCTCCAGTGCCGCAATGATATCAATCAATTTGTCAGGATCGGACTCATCGACTTCAATATCAAATACATCAATACCTGAGAACTTTTTAAACAGTACACCTTTTCCTTCCATCACTGGCTTACCTGCCAGTGCACCAATATTCCCCAATCCTAAGACCGCACTACCATTAGATATCACTGCCACAAGATTGCCACGCGCAGTATATTTGTAAGCCGCTAATGGATCTTTTGCAATTTCCAGACAAGGCGCAGCAACACCTGGTGAATAAGCTAAGGCCAAATCTCGCTGAGTTGTCAGAGGTTTAGTGGGAGTAACCGTGATTTTCCCTGGTTGTGGAAACTGGTGAAAATCCAATGCACTCTGTTTTAATTTTTCATCCATCGTCGGATCCTTTTATATACAATCTGGAGTAAGAGCAGAAGCAGTATAATAGGTACTGTGTGTCAAATCATAACATTGACAGCATCTTATCAATAAAGTAGCACTTTTTTGCTCATAAAAAATACTAACCAATTTCTCCACTAATACCACTACTTAATATAGGAAAATAAAGAAAGAAACATTATCATTCATACAATATCATTAAAGTTATAGTAACTATATTAACTATAACATAGAAAAACTCTCAATATAAATTCAATTAAAATAAATTTTATAAAAGAAAACAAATCTAATAATAACTAATTTAACATATTGATTTTTAACATCATTAAAAGAAGAGAAGTTATGTGTTTTTTGTGAAAATTACTCATCTTCTTTTTTTACTTATCAAACTAATTTGCGCTATTTATATTTTTATATCAGGATGTGCTTTCTGGACTTACAGAGCTATCAATTCTGTAAATCAATCGGTTTTGATAAAATTTTTTCATAGCAATTTAATTTAGGGCAGACTCATTCATTACTGCCTTTTAATCAAATTCAAAGTCTGCATTTCGTGGCTTTACTTATTTAAGGGAGAAGGAAAATGTATAACCATTCAGTGATGATAGTTGATGACCACCCTCTCATTCGCCATGGCTTGAAACAGATTGTAGAGCTCGATCGAGCGCTTACCGTGACAGCAGAAGCTGACAATGGTGAAGAAGCAATAAATATTGCATGCAAGCTGAAACCTGATGTCATTATGATAGATCTCAATATGAATGGTCTTTCAGGCGTGGACACGATTAAATCTATCCGTAGAAAAGGGATCAATTCCTATGTACTGGTATTATCCGTTTCAGATGATCGAAATGATGTTTACGCAGCCATTGACGCAGGAGCTAATGGCTACTTACTTAAAGATAGCGACTTAGATTCGTTATTAAGCAGCATTCGCCATGCTGCTCGTGGACAAACTGTATTTAGTGAAAAAATATACCAACATCTGGCTAACCGTCATAAACATGTTGATCCTTTATCTGAATTGACCAAACGTGAGTTAGATGTATTAAAAGAAGTGTCTAGTGGCATGACCAATAAGGAAGTTGCTGATGTCCTATTTATTTCTGAAGAGACAGTGAAGGTACACATCAGAAACTTGTTAAAAAAACTGAATGTACGTTCCCGCCTGGCTGCAACAATCATGTATTTGCAACATAGGAAAAATGGAGTAGCCTAATACTTCTTCCGAGCCGTTCCTTGGGCTTATTACCGAGGGTCGGCTCTTATCGTTGTTATATAGCAAATACCCCTTATGAGAACAAGCCAATAAAATTGAGTCTCCTGCTTTAGTATCTCCGATAATAAAAATCAGGATATCATCTGGATAAAACAGGCATTTTCCAGCATTATGTTTAGGTATTTAAATTTTTTTTTAAGGATCTGTTAAATGATGTTGGATAAATCTTCTCGACCCGCTTTTACTCTCTATGGGATCAAGAATTGTGACACAATAAAAAAAGCCCGTCGTTGGCTGGAAGAACAGGAAATTACTTACCTGTTTCATGATTATCGTGTTGATGGACTCAATGCCGCACTTTTGCAGTCATTTATTGACAAACTTGGTTGGGAATCATTGATTAATACCCGCGGTACAACTTGGCGTAAACTGACCGATCAACAACGAGCGACAATTAATAATGCTGACACAGCAAAAACGTTGATGTTGGAACAACCCGCTATTATCAAACGCCCACTATTAATTTCTGCAAAAGGTGATTGCCTATTAGGTTATAAGGTGGATGAATATCAGCAATTTTTTGCTGAGGCACTCTGAAATGACTTGCCCTGTCATTGAACTTGCACAACAACTTATCAGGCAACCCTCTATCAGCCCGGACGATAAAGGTTGCCAAGATATTATGATCGCTCATTTGCAAGCAATTGGCTTCACCATTGAACGGATGCCCTTTGGCGATACAAACAATTTTTGGGCCTATCGCGGCATAGGCCCGACGTTAGCCTTTGCCGGACACACTGATGTCGTCCCCGCAGGCGATGAATCTCAGTGGGAATATCCCCCATTTGAGCCAACTATCCGTAATGGTATGTTATATGGCCGGGGTGCGGCAGATATGAAAGGCTCATTAGCCGCCATGATTGTCGCGGCTGAACGTTTCGTTGCCACCCATCCTAACCATAATGGACGTCTGGCCTTTCTTATTACTTCAGACGAGGAAGCGAAAGCCACCCACGGCACCGTTAAAGTGGTTGAAGCCTTGATGTCCCGTAATGAACGATTGGATTATTGCCTGATCGGTGAACCTTCTAGCCAGCATCGTCTTGGCGATATGGTGAAAAATGGCCGTCGAGGTTCCCTTACTGCAAATCTCACTGTTCACGGTATTCAAGGCCACGTTGCCTATCCGCATTTAGCTGATAACCCAATCCACCGTGCCCTTCCTGCTTTACAGACACTGGTCAATACACATTGGGATAACGGGAATGAATTTTTCCCGGCAACCAGTATGCAAATTGCCAATATCCACGCGGGAACAGGCAGCCATAATGTGATCCCTGGGAATGTGCAAGTTCAATTCAATTTCCGTTTCAGTACAGAGCTGACTGACAGCCAAATCCGTGAACGGGTTGAAACTATCCTCAAAAATCACAATCTGAATTACACGATTGAGTGGATACTAGCAGGTCAGCCTTTCCTGACAGCCAAAGGTGAGTTAGTCAATGCAGTTATACAGGCAATAGACCAATATTGTGGCTATCAACCTGAATTATCTACCAGCGGTGGTACATCCGATGGACGATTTATCGCTCAGATGGGCGCTCAAGTTGTCGAACTGGGGCCACTAAACTCAACAATTCATAAAGTTAATGAGTCCGTCAGCGCCGCCGACCTGCAACAACTTAGCCGGATTTATCAACGTGTTATGGAGCAGTTAATCCAGTGATCACAGCAAATATGTTAACCGGCCTGGCTGCTGGTCACTTGATTTCTCTCTTTGGCAATCACCGATTACAACCAGAAGCCGTCAATGCTTTTCTTTCCATGCAACAAGCTGCTGAAAAGGCCGGAATTAATCTGCAACCTGCCAGCACGTTTCGTGATTTTCAACGTCAGCAAGCTATCTGGAATGGAAAATTCCGTGGTGAACGCCCTGTGTTGGATGAAAACAGCCAACCCATGGATATCACCCAGTTATCAGAAGGAGAACGCTGTAAAGCAATTCTTCGGTGGTCCGCCCTGCCCGGCGCCAGCCGTCATCATTGGGGAACAGATTTGGATATCTATGATCCAACGATGCTACCGGATAACCAGAAGTTATTACTCGAACCTTGGGAATATGAAAATGGGGGTTATTTCGAACCATTAACTCATTGGTTGACCGAGAATATGGCTCATTTCGGTTTTTACCGTCCTTTTATCAGTCACAATATCGGAGTCGCTTATGAACCGTGGCATATCAGCTACCAACCATTAGCCAAGCAATTAGAAAAATTGCTGACTCAGCAAATGTTACTGGATGTATGGCAGCAGCATGACATCGCAGGCATTGACTGGTTATCTGCTAACTTACCTTATATATTTGAAAATTACCTCCATGTTGCGCAGGAGACAACCTAATGCAATGGTTAGCTGATTACTGGTGGATTATTTTAGTTTTATTGGTTGGCGTTCTTCTCAATGCAATTAAAGAGTTACGCCGCCTTGATGTTAAAAAATTTTTGGACAATAAACCGGAACTGCCTCCTCATCGGGATCTTAATAGCAAGTGGGATGATGATGAGGATGATTGGCCACAGAAAAAGCCGTAGTCCACCCTTGCCAGTCTTTGGCAAGTTTCCGATCAAGACTTGACAACGCCTGTGCGGTTTCTTGCCGCCAGAGTCGCATTAATGCCTTATATCCACTCAACTTCAATACGGTGATGCATTGCTCAACACTCATTTCCTGCTGGAGATGATTTCTCAGCGCAATCAACGGCAAATCACTGTTCAGCAACAATCGTTGCAAGGCCGGTAATGAAGCAGAAAATGGCCGGTGAGCAAATGCAAAACCTGACAGCTCCTGCCAATCATACTGATTGAGATGATGGTCAGTTTGGTAATCAACAGGCAAGCTAAACCCAATCTGGGATTCTAGCCAACGTGCATCACGGGCGAACTGTTGCTGAGCTTGAATCCTCAGAACAATTCCCTGTTCACTCAATGGAAGAATCGCCATTGCCGTATAACAACCACTGCTGGCTTCCAAATGAGTTCCCATTCGCACTAATTGGAAGCCACATTTCTGCCACAATGCCCAGAGCTGCGCGGTATAACCAAAGCTAACAGAAATAAAATCCACGCCCTGTTTTTCTGCCCTTTCCCGTTGATACGCGATCATTCCCTGAGCAATACCTTGCCTGCGATTATTAGCCTGTACAGCAACCCGGCTGATCCGTTGAGATTTCAAAACCGCCGCCTGTGGTAAACCGCTATGGGCAGCTAACGATTGAGCAACCAAATTTCCTCTTGGACGACGCCTGCCTGCCCATATTTCATGGGCTAACTCAAGCGACAACCCGCCTTCTTCAACCATCCACAAAGCCCCCATCAAGACATTATTTCCAACAGCCGCAACAAATTGCATGCCTTTGGCATCAAGTAAACGCCGTAAATCCAAAGGTGAAGTTTTGTAATGAGCGCTGGTCAATATGCCATAAAACTGCCTCAACAATTCAGGTTGTTTAATCCATTGTTGCTGATAATAAACGTGATGACTGATAGCCTTATCAGAATTGTTGACAGGAATTGCATCCTCAAACAGTAAAGCGTTTTCCAACCAATTTTCCAGCGGATCATTTTCAGCCCAACGCACAGGGGCCGTCAGGCTCAGAATATGACTATTAGGGATTCCAACACAAAATTTAAGTAAAAATCCGCGCCCTGTACCTTCATATCCCTGCACAGTTGTGGTCAACAATATTCGGGGAAAATAGTTGATCAACTCAGATAATTGGGGCATTGGAATAGCAGCGGCTTCATCGATAAGCAACCAATCAATATCTGACACGCTATTTTGTCTACAATATTTCAGCAAATTATCTACGGCCCAGAATTTTCCCTTTTCCCCCGCATAACACCTGATAACCTCGGTTGTCGCTTTTGCCGGTGCAGTTAACCAGCAATTTCCTTGCCATTGCTGCATTAACATACCGGCAAGTGTCGATTTCCCTCGCCCTCTTGGCGCAGTAATGACCCATACCCCCTGATTTGCCCGCAAAAGTCGCGTCAAAATGGCATGCTGGCTGGCAGTTGGGCTGCCATCAGGCAGTTGCCACGCACGATACTGTGAAAATTCAGGTACGTATAAGGGATCATTTTGCCGCCATAGCAAAACTTGGGGATCGCTAATAATCTGCTGCTGAATATGCTGAACAAAATGCGGTGTTGGAATAGCATCTAACTGCTCGTTCCAACGTGCGCTGTCCTTATCTGGTTGATAATGCCATTGGTTCCAAGATGGAACCATCATCACCAACCAACTTCCTGCTTTCAATGTGCCTGCCAATATCGCCAGTGCTTCCGCATTAAAACCTTCGGTAGCATCAAATATTCCATGCAGATATTCCTGACCTAATAAACTGGCCGCCTTTTCGGGCAACACGGCGTTCTGTTTACGATAAGAGATGCATAACCAATCACCAGTAAATTTCTGCTGTAACTCATGAGCCTGTAAATAGCACCAATGATCATCGCCACTCAACACCAGCAAACGACGTAACCCTTGCCGCTGCATTTCCGTCTGTATCACACTCAGTTCCGGCAACATAACGGCTATGATTTACCAATCAACAATGACAAAATCCCCGCAGCAATCAGCGGCCCCACAGGAACACCTTTAAACAGGGCAACACCCAAGACCGTCCCCACCAGCAAACCAGCAACTGTCGATGGTTGATTAGACATCAGTGAAACACCCCGGCTACCCAACCATGACACTAAAACACCTATCACTATCGCAAGTAACGATTTCCAATTCATAAACGAGTTAAGGACAGCTTGTACCGTAATTTTTCCACTGGCGATAGGCGCCATGACGCCCACGGTCAAAATAAGTACACCGATAGTCAACCCATATTTTTCCACCCACGGGAAAAAATGATTCAGTGGCGTTATACGGATAACCAGCAAGAGCAGCATTGCAAGCGTGACAGTCATGTTGTGGCTGATGATACCCAGTGCTGCCAACACTAGCAGCACCAGTAAAGTAGGATCGAGATGGCTCATAGATTTGATTTCAATACCCTACAACAGCCTAATCCTATTAGGCTAGGGCAATTTTTCCTTATGTTACAGAAATGACGGGTATTTTCGTATCAATTCAAACTATTAACAAGCTAACGTCGCACCACCATCAACCACAATATCCTGTAGCGTTATATGGCTTGCCAAATCAGAAGACAAGAAAAGTACGGTATGTGAAATTTCATTAACATTTGCAATCTTACCGAGGGGAATACCTAATTTATATTGCTCAGGATACCCGTTAATTGTATTTTTTTCATCATCATCGGTTTTCCACATGGAACGCTGCATAGGGGTATCCGTCGAACCAGGCGATACAACATTACAACGGACACCAAACGGCGCGAGTTCTAACCCAACACAATGCGTTAAACTTGTCAGTGCTGATTTTGATGCACAATAAGCCGCCATGTGCATACGGGGAACACGTGCTGCATTAGAGCTGACGCTGATAATCGTGCCACTGCGCTGACGTTTAAAATGGGGAATCACTGTACGAAATAGATAAAAAGCCCCAGAAGCATTAACATTAATACAACGATGCCAGTCACTCATATTTAGCTCATCAATATTTCCCAATTGCAATATACCGGCAGCATTAACCAAAATATCTAATTTGGCTGAAATAGACAGTTGTTGGGAACAAATCATTTCGACCTTTTCTGGATCACTGATATCGAGTTGTATACATTTATAAGGCAAATTATCTTGCTCAAATACGCGATCGAAACCTATTACGTTAGCGCCAAGCGCGGTAAAATCACGGGCAATTTGTTCGCCAATGCCACGTGCCGCCCCAGTTACCCAGATGGTTTTATGGCTAAAATCCATTTGTAAATTTTGTTTATTTTTCATTTCATTTCTTCTTTAATAGCGATTTATTATGCACTTGTTATAAATTCGATTTATCGAAATTTACTGATGAAATTATTTCTTTAGTACTCACAACCATTCCTGATTTTTCAGCAACATATTTTAAAGCCATGAAGTGATCTTCTAGCGTAAAATCAGCTATCGCATCACCCACTAAAAAAGGCTTTATATCTCTCATGAATGCGTCAACCGCAGTAATCATGCAACCAATATGTCCATACACTCCGCAAATAATTAATTGATCCCGCCCTAATTCTTTTATATTTTTTTCTAACGAAGAACGTTGAAATGCACTATAACGCCACTTAACTATCACAATATCATCGTTATCAGGGGCCAAAGCATGGCTGATATTCTGTAAATGAGGTGATCTATTCAAGCCTGCTCCCCATATATCATTAAGTAATGCGCGCTCTTCATCACTTTGTACTTTAGGTTGTGCTGTATATATAATGGGAATCTCTTTTTCTTTACAAAATACTTTCAATAAATGAATATTTTCAATTAATTTATTAACTAAAGGGCTATTATTACCGAAAAATTGCAGGAAATAGTCCTGCATGTCATGAATAAGCAAAATTGCCCTATGGGGTTCGAATAACCAGGATGCTTTATTGCCTGGAAAATCTTTCGGCTGAGGTAGCATATAATTTTTCAATGATGGAATGGTCATTTCAACACCTTCATGTCATTAATTAATTTTCTAATTTATCTCGAATGAGTTGTCTTAATAATCGTTTATTAATCTTTCCAACCGGTGTAACAGGCATAACATCAATAATCTCGACACGATCAGGCAATTTATATTCAGCGATTCCTAGCCCCCTTAAATATTTCCGCAATTGCAATGCGTTTATATTCGGATCAGCCACCACAACAAAAGCACAGCTTTTTTCTCCCATCAAAGGATCAGGCATCGAAACTAAAGCGCTATGGATAACACCTTCATGTTTGAGTAGCAAAGATTCAATTTCTTCCGAAGCAATTTTTTCACCCCCGCGATTAATTTGATCTTTCTCACGTCCGACAATACACACATAACCCTCTTTAGTCATATAGGCTAAATCACCGCAATAATAAAAACCTTCGTTATCGAATACCTTCGAATTGTGCTCTGGGCTTTTATAATATCCCCGGAATGTATATGGCCCACGAATGATTAACATCCCCGCCGAACCTGCCGCTTGTATATCGCCTTTACTATCAACGATACGCAGCTCATCATCTTCACTCATTGGGCGCCCCTGAGTGGTAAATATACGTTCATCATCGTCATTAAGCCGGGTATAACATACTAACCCTTCGGCCATCCCAAAAATCTGTTGCAACTTACATGAAAAAAGTTTCGGGATCACTCGCGCCACACTTTCACTTAACTTTGCTCCACCGACTTGTAATAACCGAAGACTTTCCAGTGAATATTCGTATTTCCTCATCGTCTGAATCCATAACGCGACAGCCGATGGCACCAGTGAGGTCATTGTTACCTTATGTTCACGTATTAGTGGAAAACACGTCGTAGGCCCAGGATCTGTTGCTAATATGACACAACCGCCAGCGTAAAATACGCCAAGCGCCCCCGGAGAACTCAATGGGTAATTATGTTGCGCCGGCAAAGCACAAAGATAACGGGTCTGTTGTGTCAATTCACAAATTTCCACACTGCGTCTAACGCTATAATAGTAATCGTCATGCGTCCTTGGAATTAATTTAGGTGTCCCAGTACTCCCACCTGAAAGTTGAAAAAAAGCGACTTCATCTGAACGTGTCGTCTCAAAATTCAAAGGTAAATTTGTTGACTCTAACCACGATTTTAATTCATGGGTATGTTGTATTTTGCGACCATCAACGACGATATTCCTTAGCCGTGGACAATGTGTTTTTAATTGCTCCAGGAAATCATTATTCTGCAAAAGTGAATGCTCTGACGAAAGTACAATCAGACTTGGATCAATTTGTTGGGCATAAGCAAGTAACTCTAATTTATTATGGCTAAATAATGCATTAATAGGTACTACTCCCATTTTCAGTAGCGCAAAAAATGTAATATAAAATTCAGCTATATTCGGCAATTGTACGATAGCAGTATCACCTCTCTTTATTCCCGCTAAAGTTAAATTTGCGGCTAATGCAGATGATTGTTGATCAAGTTGATGATAACTAAATTTACGGTCACCACAGATAATAGCTATTGCTTCAGGTTGTATCTGACATTGTTTATAAAGTATGTCAGTTAAGGGTTTACCAAGCCAATAACCCTTTTCACGATAACGTTCTGCTAATTCAACCGGCCAGCGTGTAAATTCAATAGACATGATTTCATTCCTTACAATAATATTTAATACCTTGAACAATCGTCGATGACTGTTTATACCTATTTACTTTATCTTCCATCAGAAATATTTCGATCCTTATTTTGTGAGCCACTTCTAAATAAATACATTTCGTCACAAGTCATACTTCGTGCCAGCGCTCAAAATACAAATTTAATTACCTAATATATTGCAAAATAAAATCATATTGCTAATAGTTAGTAACGTATATACCTAATAGATTTCGAGTTGCAGCGCGGCGGCAAGTGAACGAATCCCCAGGAACATAGATAACGATGTGACTGGGGTGAGTGAAAGCCGCCAACAAAGCAGCAGCTTGAAAGATGAAGGGTATAACCTTTAATCCAACAGGGGTAAATTATGTCATGCTTTCCTCCTGGATATTGGGAAAAATATCCGAACACCGCCACCGTGATCACAACATATACTTGCAATGCTGCTTGCAAAGAATGTTGTTTTGAATGTAACCCCTCGGTAAAAGCGCGTTTAAGCCTGGATGAAATTAAACAATTTATTGCACACTCAAAAGCTAACTTTCCAGGGTTAAAGTTAGTCGTCTTCAGTGGCGGGGAATGTTTCCTGCTAGGTAAAGATCTGATTGAAGCCATTCGCTTTGCCTCAGATCACGGCTTATTAACTCGTTGCGTGACTAACGGTTATTGGGGAAAAAATAGAGAAAAGGCGCAAAAAATCGCCCAAGACTTAATAAATGCTGGCATCACAGAGATAAACATCAGCACAGGGAAAGATCACAGTGAATGGATTCCTCTTGATAGCGTAGTCGCAGCGGCAGAAGCATTGGCGGAACAAAACATTACAACACTGATTACAGTAGAACAGGATACCGTTGATTCTGCCATTGCAACGCAAATCACCCAGAACCCGATCATTAAACGCCTGAAAGAACAAAACAAAATTAATTTACAACGAAATACCTGGATGCCATTCTATGACACCAGCGAAGAACGAAAAGATGTTCCAAACCGGGATCAGCAACTGGCAAAAGGGTGCGATCAGGTGTTTGAAAATATTGTACTGACACCACACGGTGAAATTTCCGCTTGCTGTGGGCTGACATTAGAGCATATCCCCGAAATGAAACTTGGCCGTTTGCAAGGAGGCGATGTATCTCAGCTTTTTAAAGGTCAGGAAGAAGACTTTATGAAAGTGTGGTTAAGGACAGAAGGGCCGTACAAGATCCTGAAAAAATATCGCCCGCAGGATAGTAACATTAATCTGGAAAAAATCGTTCATCCCTGCCAGGCTTGTGCTCATTTGCATAAAGACGAAGAGACACGCCGGAATCTGCTAAACAATTACCATAAAGAAATCATTCCGGTAATGAAGAAATTTAACGCTAAAGAAAGACTGGATCTCATCTACTATTCAGCAGAAAAAAATGCCGTTAACTTAACTGAGGAATGAAAAATACGACAGGATCGAATCCAAATTTTAACGTTACTACTAACGAATATCACCAAAAAAAGTATTTATCGGCTAGAAAATTTTTATTTAATGAAGTGGTAATCAAGGAAAGGAAATACTTTATTCTTCTTTAGGAATATTTTCACTTACTATTTTGTGATCGAAATCTAGATAAGGACATTTTGTCGCGAAATATATTTAGTCTAAACGCTAAAAATATAAATTTAATCAACTAACCTATTGCAAAATGTCACCATCCAGCTAATAGTTAGTATCGTCTAACCTTTAATCGAACGGAGGGTAAATTATTCTATGTTTTCCCATTGAGTACTCAATGCGATACCCAAATACTATTATGATAATCATAATATATACTTACAATGAATATCGCAGGTAAGAAATATCAATTAGATAATTATTTCATGAAATTATCTCAGTAATGAAGAAACTTAACAAAGAAAGGTTACATATTATCTTAATAAAAAAAGAATTCCGTTAACTTATAAAGGAACGAATTATGAAAAGACGTACATTTATTGGCGTGGCTGCTGGTGCAGCTATTGGCAGTGTCATACCCACCGTCAACGCTCGCACTGATAGTAACCGCCTGTTTGGCGTGCCACGTTCATTACTCTCTCCAGGGGAAGTTGAAGAAAATAAGCTAAGGCTGTCAATGTCAAACGCCAAACTCCCGGTTGAAGTTTGGGAAGAGATCATCACCTATAACCGATTCTGGGAAACCCTACAACAACAGCCCAATTTAGCGTTAGAATACCGGGAATCACCGGAAAAAGTGTTGGCTGAATTTGGCATAAACAAAGATATCGTTAGTCCCGGTTCCGCAGAGGAATTACTGCTATTCATCACTTATGACAAAGATTTAATGAATGCGGTAAAAACCAACGACTATGAGGCGCTCTTTTCCCACTTAAAAACCTATGGTTTAAACGAAAGGGGCTCAAGTCTGAGAAGCCGAATCAATCACCATCTCAATCAAGATGCCAGCCTTGTCGCACATTTTAAAGAACACATCGAATCCTATCAGCTCCAAGATACCGACAGTCCTCCTCTTATCCGGCTGAAAGAAATTCTGGAACCCTTAAACAGTGAAGATGATACCAGTATTGAGATTGCTCGCTTGGTGGTAGGAGCAAATGTCGTTGCTGCGGTTAACGTGGCTGTCGGCACCCGAGTTGTCGCGGCAGTGAATGCGGCGGCGGCAGTTAACGTAGCAGCCTACTTGAGCCTGGCGGTACAAGTAGCGGTCACTGTATGTATGGTAAATTATTTACCCAAAATTGATCATAGCGACCTTTCAACCGGTACGGCTTCTCTTCATCTTGCCAGACTCTATAACAACCAAGAAATGGTCGATACACTGGTCAAAGAAGCTATCAGAAGGGAAATCACCGCTTGCCTGTTTGCGGCGCAAAAGTGTGGTTATATCAATCTGCCCGCAACACGCGAAGAACGCAAAGAAGTGATTCATCTCTTTACCGAATTATCTTTAGGAATGGCAGCAGCATGAATAATATCGTGGGATTAAATCCAGACTTCAAAGTCATATTAATGAATGTCGCTATGCTCGTCCTGATCGCTTTAGTTTTTCTGCCTGTACCATACTGGCTCAGTCACAGCAATCCCAATAAGCTGGCGACAAGTATTGCGACAACTCTCTTTGTCATCATTGCCTTATTTGTAGGCTATCAACTGTTATCAAATAAAGCCGTGGTCAAGGAAGGAAAATTATTGATGAAGTCCGGGGTATATTCACACGAATGGGTTATTTCCTCATTACACCAGGAAGAAAGCGTTTCCTTGGAAGATTTTAGTCGAAGTAATGGTATACATATTATCCATTATTCGTCTGGATACTATCACAAGGGACAAAACAAATATTTCATTCTGCGTGTAAGCAAACGCCCTCTGATCTGCTTTAGCTCAGAAGGTAATATTGGGTTATGCATAGATGAATCTATTGTCGAAAAAATAAAGGGCGAGTTGCAAAGTAAAATATAGTGTGGAGCCGCAAGATAATGGAATATAGTGACAATTATTGGCCGTTGAATTATACCCAGCTCCGCTTAGCGATTGCTAACACTGTTGCTGACGATAAATCTGTCTTCAATGTCGGTGAATTCGTCAGCTTCAGTGATAATATTAATCTGGCAAGATTGAAGCAGGCCATTATAACCATTCATCACTTCAATGATGGTTTTTCCTTACGTTACCGTATTGCTGAACACAATATTTTTCAGGAGAAAGGATCTACACCGGTCGAAGTTATACCAATAAAACTGTCGGATCCCGCAGTAGAACAAGCGGCAAAAGCTGATTTTGCGAAGAGAACAGCTCAACCGCTAGCGCCTGAAAAAGGGGTAACGATAAGGCATTATCTTTATTTTAATGACGTTGGGTGCTGTTTTTGGGGGATCATTGCTCACCATATCGCCACAGATTATTGGGGCATAGGTCAGTTAATTCATGATGTTTTGTCTTGCTATGAACAACAAGCATTCTACTCAACATCAGCGCCTATTTTTAGCTATCAGGCTTACCTTGACGATGTTAAATATAAAGCAAACGTGCATTATGCCAGCAACAAAGAGTATTGGAATAACTACCTCAACCAACTGCCCAAATTAGAGGATTATGCCCGTAAACGCCTATTTCCCTCAAAAGCAATTAAAGTCAGCCGGCCGCTCACCGCAAACAACGGTGGTTTTACCTTTAATGATAAATTAATGATGATATTGGCGCTATGTCTGCAAATGACCAAACGAGGTCGCTTATCAACAAGTATCATCAATTTACCTTTCTCTAATCGACGTGATAAAGGAGAATACCGCTATTATCGCCCGGCAATGAACACCTTGCCTCTTATGGTTTCTTTAGCTCCGCAGGCAACAATAAAACAGATCCTCGTAGCCATGCAGTCGCAAATTAGCTTACATAGCAAGCATAGCCGTATTGATATAAATGATTTAAATGATGAAGCAATCAGTCGAGCAGATCAATTCACTGCCGCTCCCTATGTTAATCTGCTACATGAGCTTGAACATGATCTTATGAAAGATAATCGCGCCATTCGCGGTTGTATGACTTCCGGCGCAGTCAACAATTATGGGATTAACATCCGGTTTTCTCCTGATGGGAAATCAGCATTAGTTGAATTGGATGTGGGGAGCCGCCTATATAGTTATTTTGCCGCCCATACTCTGATCGACGATTATTTACGTATTTATAGCACCATTGCAGAAAACATTAATGAAACGGTTGAGATATATTGGGAAAAATATAAAAAAATTGAACCAATGGATAATATTACATCTAGCCTGGATAACCCCGAAAATATTGTCGCTAATCACCCTATCAAAGAGAATATTATTGCCAGAATAGCACAAGTCGTTGCAGTATCGCCGGACAAAAAATCAGTCATTTATGGGAATCAAGCAGAAATAAACGCTGTGCATTGCCTTAATTACCATGAACTTTACCACAAATTATTAACTTTCAGTCAATTGATATTATCCTGCCCACTACAAAACCGAAGGGTAGCAGTGTTATTACCCAGAGGAGTGGATTCTTTATTATCTATATTATCAATCCATACTGCGGGATTATGTTTTATCCCAATCAATATGACATTTGGGCAAGAAGAAATTAATAACATATTAAATAGCCTGAATATTTCCTTATTAATTACTGCCCGTCGCTATCATGAAAAAATAAACGTTATTAATAATACGCATCTTCTCTTTATTGAAGATATAGAAACTCGCCCTTCCGAGATATTCCTAGGGAATGATATAAAACGTCCCGCAACTCCAGAGGACGAAGCCTATATCTTTTTTACATCAGGCACCACGGGTGTACCGAAAGCAGTACCGATAACGTTTAAGGGGCTTTATGCCTATTTGGCTGCAATGACAGAGCAGTATGATATTAAACAAGATGACGTTATTCTCAATTTCAGCACACCCGTTTTCGATGCTTATATTGAAGAGGTGTTTGGCTGTTTTTATCAAAGCGCCACATTGGCGATTGCCAATGATCACATGATCGTTGAGCTTAATACACTGTTTTCATTTTGCCATGCACAATCGGTTACTATAGTTAACTTTCCTACTAATTATTGGCATCAAATTGTCTTTTTCCTACATGCAACCATTAAAGAATTAGCGCCTTCGATTAGAATAACAATTATCGGTGGCGATCTGGCAATGGATAAAGCCATTCATCATTGGTTGGAAAAAGTAGGATGTGGCATTTCTCTGATTAACTCTTATGGTCCAACAGAATGTTGCGTTGTGGCTAGCAGTCACAAAATAGATGATAAATTTCAACCCGGCAATATCATTGGCAAAGCGCTAACAAATACCACTATCGTTATTCGGGAATATGGAACTGACAAGATCATCAATGGCAGTAATGGAGAAATATGTATCCGTGGTGATTCTATCTGTGCCGGATATATTAATGATAATCAATCAACTTCACATAAATTCTTACAGTTGAACGATGGAGAAATCTATTATTTAACCGGAGACCGTGGATTTTGCGATGCCCAAGGGAATTTAAATTTCATTGGCCGCCTGGATAAAGAGCATAAAATTGACGGGAAACGTGTCGATCTGGATGAAATGCAAAAATTACTTACAACGGGGATTAATATTGATGACATTCATTTAACGATAAAAGAAAATGAAACGGGGTACCAATATATTAATATATTTATACCTGATGGATCATGCTCAATTACACGTCACGAAATCGTTTCATTCTTGCGTGGATGTTATCCAAAATTACAGGTGCCTTTTATTGTCGAATTAGCCTCATCCAACGATTCTGCTCCAGTGTCAGAGTTGAATAAAGAAGATAATATTTCTCAAATTAAAAGGGAAAAACGAGAAATATTTTTTACTCTATGGCGAGAAGTTTTTGGCGATAGCGATAGCGATAGCGTTATTAATGAAGAGACTAATTTCTTTGACGCAGGTGGTACTTCGCTTAAAGCATTATTGTTAATTAATAAGATCCAGCAACATTTTAATTGTTCTATTCACCTGGAAGATTTCTATCACGCCCCTAGATTAGGTTATCTATTACAATCTGTCATTCAACAAGGGAAAATACCGGTTTTAATCGATAAAAATAGCACTTGCCTGACAGAACAACACGACCAGTATTATTGGATCATTGATACTATCTCTAATCGTTCAGGCGCTCATAATATCCCGCTGTATTATCATCTGACCGGTGATATTGATTTAAAGAAATTACGTTATGCGTTGCTGTATACCATGCAATATTTCCCTGCCCTCTGCCAAAGAGTCACCATAACAGATGGGCAACTCTCTTTAACCTTCTCACCCGCTATCGAAGAGAACCTACCTTTCGAATATATCGATTTAACTCATGCTACCGGCATCAATATTGAAATTTCATTACGCAAAATCTTAAATAAGATGGCATTTAATCCGATAGCGTTACAGGATAATCCACCGGTATATTTTAAATTATTAAAAACAGCAGAACATGAGCACTACCTTTTATTAAATTTCCATCATGCATTTTGTGACGGGATGTCGATTGCTCATGTGTTGCAAAAATTATCTTCCGCTTACGCAGATAATGTACCAAAGATTGCAGCCGCGACGGAAACAGGCATTAATATCATTAATCAGCGCATGTCAGACGAAACATTAAATTTTTGGACAGAAAAATTGTTCAATGCACTTTCAGTTGCCGGACAGCATAATGATACATCAGAAGCTCATCAGAGGACCCGGGGCCGACGTTATTCAATGCCGTTGTCTCCTCAATTAATTGCCGCACTATCCAGCACACAGAAAAAATATGCGGTGACTCTGGAACATATTGTGATTGGCGCATTTCTGATGACCATTAATTCATTACTCAATAAAGATGAGATTATCGTAGGTATTCCTTGCGCCAACCGCGTTCCTCCCATACCGTTTGACAGTGTTGGTAGCTTCGCAACAACACTACTGCTGCCCTACGTTACGGCGGAAACTTCGCTGATTAACGTATCCAGATATGTCCGCGATTTTCTGGCAGACACGAATAGGCATTCCAATATCTCACTGGCCTATTTAAAACAACATCTTCATCACCACCACGGTATGCAATTACCGGAAATCACCTATTATTTTTCTTCTCAAATAGGATTTGAAACTGGTTTATATCTTGGTGAAACCCATTGCACCAAGGAAAAAATCAAGGGGCTTAAGCCTAAAGGAGATATTGCGCTCGAACTGATCAATTCGCCAACTGGGATAGGTCTGGAATGGCTCTACGATGATGATATTTTCTCTGAAGATATCATCAGCGACATGGGGCTGTTTTTGATTGATTTATTGGATTGCATAGGCATTCAGCATGACCTGATGCCTGGCGATACAGAACGATAACAAATAGTAAAATGGATGCTGATTGTGCTGGTCAAACAAAAGAAATGGGTGGTTATCACCATCACCATGATCGTTTTTCTTACCGTGCTTTATAACAACTTTAGCCAAAAAGAGACATCTACGGTTATGACAGAACAAATCGTCACTGGAACGTTAGGTGATGTTATTACTACGGTAAATGCTGCCGGTGTTATACAACCAACCAGTCAGGTCAATGTTGGTAGCCAAATCTCAGGCCAGTTAACCAAGTTATATGTTGAAGTCGGGGATATCGTCGAAACAGGTAAGCTGGTCGCCAGCATTGATGATACTTTTTATCGTACTAAAGTTGAGGCAAGCCGAGCGCGACTAGAAAAATTGCGAGCCATGTTGCAGGAGGAACAATACGCTTATCAACTTCTGGTCATCACGGAAAAGCGCCAAAGAGAGCTTAACTTGCGCTCCGCAACCAGCCAGCAATTGCTGGATGAGGCTGCTTTCGGCGTCAAGAAAAGTCAGGCAAGAATTGAAAGCCTCAAAGCAGACATCAGGCAAAATGAACATATTTTGCATAGTGAAGAAGTCAGCCTCAGTTATACCCAAATCTATTCGCCTATTGCCGGCGTAGTAACTGCAATCCATGTTGACCCTGGGCAAACGCTGAATGTCAATCAACAGACACCGGTCCTCATGCAAATTGCCGACCTCAAAAATATGACTGTTTATGCAAAAGTTTCCGAAGCAGATATTAACCAAATCGTGACGGGGCAAAAAGCCTCTTTCAAGATCTATAGTGCAAATCAGCATATATGGCACGGTAATGTTAAGAAGATTATGTATAAGCCCGACCTCATTAATAATGCCGTTTATTATACGGTGCTATTCGATGTCCCCAATGATAATTTCCTGCTCAAGCCCGGTATGAGTGCAGATGTCACTATTGTGACCCACGAAAGCATCGGAGTAGTGACCATACCCAGTGACATACTGAATAATAAACGGCATCAACCTTTGAACGATGATCTAACTACCTATTTTTTACGTGAGATGAAAGAGGGAAATATCGTAGTAAGAAAATTGCTAATCGGTCATAACAATGGAAGACGTTCAGTCGTTGTCAGCGGATTACAGAATAACGAGCAGATCGTTGTACTTTCCAAACAAGATAATCTTGGGAAGAGTCAAAATGATAACGCTAAATAATATCTGCAAAACCTATGGTAATGAGGGTAAACAACATCTTGTCTTGAAAGATATTTGCTTAACCATAGACCAGAATGATTATGTTGCTATTCTTGGTCGCTCCGGTTCAGGGAAAAGTACCTTATTGAATATAATAGGGCTTTTGGATCTCGCCAGTGCGGGAGAATATCTTATTAACGATCTCACGGTGACTCAGCAAAAGATTCACTCATTAGCACTTTTACGGCGAAAATATTTTGGCTTTGTCTTTCAGAATTATAACCTGCTCGAAAACTACCGCATTGATGAAAATATCTTGATGCCCATGTACTACTTAAAAAGAAGCTTCGATTATGACAGAGAACATTTTCATTACTTAATCGATCGCCTCCAGCTTGACAATTTATTAGATAAATACCCGCGCCATCTGTCAGGGGGAGAACAACAACGCGTTGCTGTCGCTCGCGCTTTAATCAACAATCCAAAGTTTATTATTGCCGATGAACCTACCGGCGCGTTAGATACCACTAATGCGACCAATCTCATGCAGCTTTTTGCTGAATTACATCATAATGGATGCGGCATTATCCTAGTAACACATGATCAAGCTATCGCCAAATATGCCAAACACAAACTATATTTAGATAATGGTTGTCTGGTGACTCAATGAGTATGAGTAAAATAACCTTAAAATTCAATGTTTATTCGACGGTTATCCTGTTTAACCTCAAGATGGCGGTACGCTCTCTTACCGCTCATAAAACACGGGTCTTCCTGACTCTATTATGCATTGCTATCGGGGTAGCTTCGATTGTGATCATGCAAGCAATTGGTACAGAAACCAAGCATCATATTGTTAAGATGGTCTCCTCAATGGGAAGCAATATCATTTCAGTAAAATATAAGGGACAAGAAAACGGCGCTTTCGATTCCCATCATGATTATCTGACACCAGAGGATATAACGTCACTTTCAGGTAATCCCCATATTAGCCACAGCACCCTATTTTACGCTGCACCAGGAACGATAGTTTCTCCACAAGGCACTGCTGATGTTCAATTAATTGGCGCCAATGCAGATATCGCGATTATCCGTAATCTGGTAATTGATCGTGGACGTTTTTACACATTACAAGACGATGCTGCCCTGGCAAATGTCGTTGTTTTGGGGGCCTCTCTGGCCGAACGACTTTTTCCACAAAAAGAAACCGCATTCGAGCAAAGTATCAAGATCAACGACATCTCAATGCAAGTTATCGGTATCTTGACACAGAAAGGCGAAGGTATGGATGCAGGAGTAGATGATGCCGCCTTTTTGCCAAGCAACAGCTATCTGGTACGTCTGTTCGGCAATACGCCTCCTAGTGGCATGGCGTTGAAAGCTAAGGACGCCTCTCATATTGAATCAGTTAAATACGCTGTTGAACAACGATTGTCGCGGTTTCAACATCAACAAAGCTACGAGATACGTAATACCACGGAATTGTTGAAAACGTTGCATGAAACCCAGTCAAAAATTAATCTTTTCCTATTGTCAATATCGTCAGTAACCCTCTTTGTCGCGGGTGTCAGTGTCATGAATACCATTCTCATCAGTGTGAGAGAACGTAGAAGAGAGATTGGTATACGGCTTGCCGTAGGAGCAAGTTATTCTGATATTTTTTACCAGTTTCTTACCGAAGCATTTTTGATTTCATTATTGGGAACACTATTAGGACTGTTATTCTCATTTATCGGTTTCAGAATTTTATTACTATTTGATATCGCGGTTGGTTTCTCTTTCTATTCCTTTTTATTAGCTTCCCTTGCAGCCTGCTTCATTACCGTAGTGTTTGGTGTATATCCATCACATCGTGCAGCCGCATCGGCGCCAATCGAAGGGATAAGAGAATTGTAGCTTGTTTTATTTCATAACACTTTTTGGAGACACAATGAAAAATCAGCTTATCTATGAAATTTTACATCGAGAAATCAAAGCGCTTCATCCAGAAGCAGAGGCAATACCTGAGGATGAAAATCTTTTTGATATCGGTTTCGATTCGATAAAAATGCTGATGCTGGTTGATCGGCTAAATTATGCAGGGTATCCAATTAACTTTGCAGATTTAGCCCGCTGGCCAACAATCAACGATTGGGTCAAACTGCTCGCAAAAGATGAATAGCGTTGTCTATTTCATGATGAATGGTGGATGATCCATGCAGCCAAATCTGCAATTACCTGCACCGGGATCTGACCTGGTTGCAGATAATCCTCTCCACCATCACATCCTATTGTAGGCAATAAAATATGATTCAATCCAGTGTAGAGTTTGAACTCTGCCTGCTTATTATTTTGCAGTGCAGTTTGCCACATCGTGAAATCAACATTATGCAAAATCTGGAAATCCTGATCTCCCTGAGCAAAAAATAACGGCATTGCAGGCAAGCTGTTTAAGCAATCAAATGCATGATAATTCTCAATCTGTTTGAGATAACTATCCGGCACTGACAAAAAACTCTCAAGAGATACTGTATCTTGCTCTTTCCCACTGGGTAATTGGGATAAAATCACCCGGAGTAAATTACGGAAAGGCGCCGCCAACATCGCAATGCCCGTAACATTTAAGCCCGATTTTTGCTGTAAGTTCTTTGCAATTAATGGGCTGACATATCCGCCGAAACTGTGCCCAACCAAAAATACTGGCACATCGTGAAATTCAATATGTCCCATTAAACCAATCAGAATATTACAAGCATCGTCAACAATTTCCGTATTGAGATCGACAACCTCAGGGTCCATATTTCTCTGCCGGATACGGTAATAGCGTTTGTCAAAACGTACACTCACAATGCCATATTGACTTAATTCATGTGCCAACATACGAAACAGTGGATTAGGCCCAATATCATAATCCATCGAATGCGGACCAGAACCCGCAAGCAATAGTACAATTGCTTTGGCAGTATGGGGTGATGGCAAACATACCAAACCATCCGGGACATCTCTAAGACCAAACGTCTTTAACGTTTTTTCGATAAAAATACCCTGTTTTGCATACGCATCAGGTATTGGGCATTGAGATAATGTGAGAGAATGAATTTGCCGATCTTTAATCCCAATATAAAGATTGAGCTTTCCATTGAGAGTATTTAGCCGCAGGTGACAAGCACCTTGCTGCTGATAAATAATATCGATATCTGAGTTACACAAACTGTCTGCCAATACAGTTAAAGCTAAATCATCAGCCGCCATACGCAATGATTCATTCATTAATTCCCTGGCTGCTTCCCATTGCTCATTAAGCAATGTGGTTATTAATATCTGTATTTCACTTTCCAATGTGGCAATTAAGTTCTTAATAAGCATGTAATTACTCAACTTCCTACGGCCACAACCGCGATGTATGCACTAAAGCTAAAATCCAGACAGTTTCACTACTAATCTCATAAACCAGTCGATAGTGTTCGTGTGGAAAAAACTCCAAAGTATCAGAGATCTCTCCGGCATGACCGATATAAGGGAAATCTGCTAATCGATCAGCCGCTGACTCAAACAGTTCGTCCATTTTGAGTGCAGCGTCTGGATTTCTTACAATAAGGTTCCCATATTGCCTCGCTATCGCAAAGCGCCTGAGGTGTCCAAATTACGTTCACTTACGAGCCTTAACCTGTTCTCTTCGAGCCGCAAAAATCGCTTTTACGTCGCTATGTTCAACACCATTACCCTCTTTTACAGATTGGCGTGCGATATCAACCTTTTCCTGAAGGAAAGCACGATATTTATGACGCTGGACATATTCATGCATCAGTTCACGGACAACTTGAGAAGCTGGGCGGTGTTCTGCTGCCGTAGCAGCCATAAAGTGATCACGCAGAGCTGATTCAAGTTTCATAGTAAAAACAGCTTGTTTACCCATAGTCCCTCCTCGTTTGATATAAAAAAATATATACCATTTCATTATTGACATCCACTCCTACCGACTTAGCCAGGAGTGGATATCCAATGGATTATGGTGACTCTCTCCGCTGTTGAACGGTAACAATATGATCCGCTTTAGCGAGAAGATCGGCATTATGCGAGACAACGATCCACAGACCGGGCCAGCGCTCAGGTAAAACCGCCCATAAATGACGGGCTGTATCCATATCTAATGACGAATCGCAGTTATCAACAATATAAACATCAGCGGGACGACATAACATCCGAGCCAATGCCAAACGTTGACGCTGACCGCCAGATAATTGACCGGCACTGCCAGAGTTAATGACGGTATCGAGCCCTCCTGGCAATTCATATGAGCCGGGCGTTAAACCTACCGCCTCCAGCGCCCGTACCATGACATCATCATCAATATCCTTATCACCTAACGCAAGGTTTTGCCTTACGGTTCCACCAAAAAACCCCGCTTTCTGCCTGGCATATCCAATACGTGGATTCCTCCACCAGTTTTCATTTCCCAGAACTTCTCGGTTATTCCAAAGTACACTGCCGGAACTGGATTTTTCCAGACCAATCAAGTAACGCAAAAAGGTGGTTTTACCCGAACCAATATCACCAACAATGCCAATAACCTGATTAGCTGTTGCCTCAAATGAAACAGGGAGTTGAGTTTTTGAATATGCCAGATGATTAACGCTCAGCTTATGCAGAATTTCATCTTGCTCATACTCTTTGGTCTCTTTTTTATCTACTTTATTCGCCAGAAACTGCCTGATTCGTCCATAACACACATCAGCATTTTTATAATAGGCAACCGACCGGCCAAAGAAAAGTATCTGTTCACTGATCCAGCCGATATAGGTCAAAAATAGTGCCAGATTCCCTACAGTAAAACTGCCATCAACGATTCGTTTACTCACTATCAATAAGACAGCCGACGTCCCAAGTATGACAATATTTTTGAACAATCCAGAAAGAAGGTCAGTAAATACCTGATGTTTGGCTTGAATAGCTCGTCGATTGACAAATTTCTGCGATAACCGCTCAATCTGCCCCTCCATTTTGTTGCCAAGGCGCAGGTCGCGTATACCCGTTAAGACGTCAGTAATCTTGCCAGCAATATCCCCTTGCGATTGACGTTTACTCTTCTGTAAATTCCCTACCTTGCGTTTAAGTATCACCCCGACCCAGAGGCCCACAATCATAGGCATAAGAGCAAGTGTGGTTATTATGTCAGTGTTGATAAGCACAACTAATGCGATAATTAAAAGTAATGCACGGTAAATAAAATCAGAGGTCCAACTCAGAAATTCCGCAATTTCATCACTATCATCACGGATACGGTTCAGAATATCGCCTTGAGAAAAAGTCTGTCTCTGATTGCGGGAACAATGGCTCACTCCCCATAAAACCCGCTCTTTCAGGTAAGCACTGACTTTGAAAATTAACGTAAAGTCAAAGGTTAATCCTAGGAATAGAAACAATGATCGCAAAACCATTGTGGCAATCGCCGAGGCAAGTAACCACCAGACCACAGGGTTAGTCGGCTCATTCATCGCTCTATCGAGTAATTTACTGATTAAGTAACCAATCAACAGAGGAAAACCATGCATCAGTGTCCACACGAACATGGTAATGAAATAGAGAGGAGCAAACTTTTTTATCAGCTCAATCAAGGCTGGTAACATTTTAAGTTTAGTTGATACATTGGAGGATATAGTCATACCATAAGCCCATGATTACTCGTTAACATTGCGATTTCTGTTTCAGGGATTCGTTGTTGAATCCGCCCATCATCGATAATGATAATTTCATCAACCACCGAAAGCGTGTGGAGGCGATGTGCAACCATCACGACAGTGCGATTGTGGCTTAACTTTTCAAGTAATTTCAGCCAACTCTCTTCCGTTCGGGGATCAAGTTGAGAAGTTCCTTCATCAATAATGACCAACGAGCAATGCTGTAACATCACTCTGGCACCCGCTATCATTTGAATTTCTCCTGCTGATAGCATCAGACCATTAGTACCAACCGGTGTATCAAGACCATCAGGTAATGCCCTAACCCATTCAAGCGCATCTAATTCCTGGAGAACCTCCCAAATTTGATCGTCAGATATTTCATTGCTGAAAAGCGTTAAATTTTCCCGCAATGTTGCGGAAAACAGATGAGTACGCTGACTCAAGACAGCAATCTTTTTTGCAAACTCTTCCGGCTTAATCGTTGAGACATCGACATTACCCATTGTTACTCTGCCTGAATCGGGTCGCGCAAATCCACACATCAAATTAAGAAGGGTACTTTTCCCCGCCCCCGTTCTACCAATAATGCCAATTTTGCTCCCCGGAGCGACGTAAAAATTAACGCCATGCAAAACCTGAGTTTCTTCTCCGTTATAACTGAAATCAACATTATCGAAATGGATAGAGAGAGGACCATCAGGCAGTAAATTATCCGATGATTTACCTGGGGCGCCTTCATTTAACATTTTTGCCGAAAGTGACAAAGCAGCAAATAATTTCTGTATCAGCTCTATTTCTGATGACATATCCTCCACCGGCTCCCGAAGTTTATCAACGTAGAGATAAACCATCGTTAATGTACCGATGCTTAAGCTGTTCTCACCAAGTAATTGCAGCCCAAAACCAAAACCTATACCAAAACAGAGTGCAAAGAAGATCTGAGTAATTGGCCAAAAAGCCCTGCCACCAATATAAGCACTGCGTTCAAATTTGAGCAACATTGACAGCATTTTACGAAATGCAATGGCAGGCCAATGCGCCTGCGACAAGGGTTGTAAATCATCCATTGCATGTAATGAATCACCGACAAAACCAAAGATTCGGGCTTTTTCATTTCGCGCAATTAACCAACGACGAACAGAAAGTCTGGTTAACTGAATCAATACATACGCCACCAGTATGACGACGACTGCTATGGCAATACCTGCCTGAGGCATGACGCTGAATATAATGACCAATGTCCCTAATGTCAGCGCTAAATTAGCAATGGCCTTGAAACCTGCTTTAGAAATCGTTTTTCCTATAATATCAGCATTACCTTCAATATTTTCCAGCAATTCTCCCTGTGATCGCCGTTCTATTTCCAATACAGGTAAAACTGTCATCACATGGTGAAAGAGCTTATATCTAATGGTATCAGCAATACCCCAACCGGCTTTGGTGCTCATGTAACTGGTTACCAAACTACCGATAACACCAATCGATGCAATAAAAACATAAATGATTGCCAACACGATAAGTTGATCAACAGTCGTTCCTGATGTCGCCTTATCAACATAATTCCGGATAATATAAGGACCGCTTAGATCGCACGATAATGTAACGGTTAAGGCCAAAAACGCACATACAACTGTCCCCTTAAATGGTATGGCACTCTGTAGCAGTATCCGCCATACAGTTAAATTCTTTGACATGACGCTTTTCATCTTTAGGTTATGGCACCTCATTAAAATTAGCGATGTTATTTGCAACAATCAGTATATACCCGTTATCTTTCAAGCTGCCTCTTTGTTGGCTGCACTCACTCACCCCGGTCACATAGTTCTCTATGCTCCCGGGGATTCGCTCCCTTGCCGTCGCGATGCAACTCGAAATCTATTAGGTATATGCAGCCAACATCAAGGTTATTAATAACAGATCGATCATAACAGCAAGATCTGGTTCACATTTAGCAAAATGCAATTATCGCAAAATACCCGCATTTATCACGATCTGATTGAAATGTTTATAAACGCTATCACAAGAAAATAGCCGAAAAATAAAATTGAGACCTTATTCTACAATGTCAATACCTTTATCAGGTCATTTAATAACCTAATTGTCAGGTGCATTCTCAATATGAATAATGAACAATAAATAACTTATTCCAAACGATGAATCATAAATGGAGTAAAAAATAGCAATAATTCCAATGAATTATAATGATTTTTACAAATATATAGCGACTATATAAATGAATTCCTATTCAATATTAACTGCCTTAAATTGCGCGTAATTTAAACAATTCATTACTACAAAGCAGTAGCCTATTCTATATCGAATTAATTCATATTAACTATTCATATTGTCAGATAATATTTGATCATAAAAGGCCAATGAAAAAATCACAACCAGAATCACTTGTGCCAATAAAAGGGCCTTTCGGCCCAAGTAATCGTTTGCGCAATTAGTCCAAAATAACACCGATACGGCGCGCTACCTCTTCATACGCTTCAATCAGGCCACCAAGACTTTGGCGAAAACGATCTTTATCCATTTTGTTCAACGTCTCTTTGTCCCACAAACGGCTACCATCAGGAGAAAATTCATCCCCTAGAACTACCTGCCCTTTGAACAAACCAAATTCCAGTTTGAAGTCAACCAAAATCAAACCAGCATCATCAAACAATTTGCTCAATACCTCATTGGCCTTGTAGCTCAATTCTTTCATTTCAGCCAGATGTTCTTTGCTAACCCAATCAAAAGTTTCACAATAAGATTCATTCACCATTGGATCGTGCTTAGCATCATTTTTCAGAAACAGATCGAACAGAGGTGGATTCAATACCAGACCTTCCTCAACACCAAGACGTCTAACTAATGACCCCGCAGCCCGATTACGAACAACACATTCAACCGGCACCATATCCAGCTTTTTAACTAATACCTCAGTGTCCGATAACAGTCGTTCCATTTGCGTCGGAATCCCTGCTTCCGCCAATTTGCTCATAATGAAATGGTTAAATTTATTATTCACCATCCCTTTACGATCAAACTGTTCAATACGTTCGCCATCCAATGCTGATGTATCATTACGGAACTCCAACACTAACAAATCAGGATCATCCGTGGTGTACACCGTTTTTGCCTTTCCACGATACAACTCAGCTTTTTTTTGCATCTTATATACTCCAGAGATATTACTACTGTATAAATACCATAAATAAATAATAAAACAGATTGCTAACAAAATCCTGTCCAAAGGGTCGATTTTTTCCTATAGCTGTCGAATTAGTCTGAAAAACAGCCAAACTTTATGCTAAAAAACCATTTGCCTATCAGTTTCAAGGCAAGCCGATAACCGTAGAAAAACTTACCCCAAAGGCCATCTGGTAAATAAAGCTAGCAAAAGGATTAATCGATTCTGTATTTATCGGGAGTTAAAAACCCAAAATATCGTGAGAATTTTAAATATCGTTTCAAGAAGAAATGGTGTGGAGAGGGTATTCTTCACTCTGCGCTAATTTGTTTTTTTATCCGAGATTTTAGAGATCAAACACTGACTTAAAAAACAACGCCCTATCAATAAGCTGGCCTGCACACGCAGGCCCTTTTTCAGTGAATCCCATGCAAAGCATTTTCTGTCTTGACAGAAAGGGGGGAGAATTGACCCGCTCTCAGTTCTGTCAGCGCATAAAGGAGACGTCCCATCCTGCCATTACCGTCAGTGAAACCGTGAAAACCGACGACAGCAGCAAAGAGCTGTTTCCCAATCTGGGGATCTTCCTTATCCAATGTCTCCAAATGATGTGCCAGCATTGCTGCACCGCCTATACTAGAAGGAAGGCTCCCACCGCTGATTGCTGGACCACGATAATCACGCTCTATGTTTGGAACCAGTCTATGATGAAGCTCCTTGAGGACTTGGCTATCAGTGAGATCTTTTCCATTATGGGTATACTCCTTGAGTAGCGCTGTGAAGTTACTCCATTCGTTCCCCCCCGAAGTAGATGCCTTAAGTATCCAGGCGGTAGCACGGTCAGCATTATCCGTTAACTTACTTGGGTTATAAAACTCTTCAGAAAGGGTTTCTGCATAAATGCCCTGGCTAAGATCTTGGCTTCTTATTGCTTCTTGATGATGTTGAGCTGCCAGCAAGTTCTTCTCTTCCATCATCAAAACTGGCTCAAGACTGTCAACAGCTTTAGCAGCCGAAGGTTGCTTATGCAATTGTTCAAGGCTGACAAACTCTTGCTTAGGAGCCGCCAATTTATTGGTCAATTGAGCGGTTGCCTGGTGCCCTATCAGATCCTGTAATTTTTTACCGGTCTCTGTATTTTGTAGCGACTCTGACATAGTACGTTGTAGCAAAAGTGCATGTTCAGACAACATGGCTTCTGTCATTTTATGTGTATCTACTGTCCTTAATTTCTCGAGTACTTGTTCTGGTGTCCGCAAACTGCCATCCTTAAACAACATACGAGCATGGCTAACCGAATCTGTGCTCTGTAGACGCTGCTGTTGCGCCCCTTCGGTAGAAAAGAGGGTTTTAGTCACCTCTTTAGCCACTGAGGCACTACTGCCATGTAAGAAAAATTTACCTACCCCTTCAAAGAAACGGGCAAAGTGATTGCCTTTTGGATGTGTACGCAAAACCTGTTGCAGATCTGCATTAATATGATATGCATGCCCAGCAACTTGCAATTTACCTTCGTTACGAACCTGCTCTTGTATTTGTGATGAGGCATGTTGTAATGCGGTAAGATTCTTAAATTCGATCATAAATTATTCTCCTGTCGTAAGACGACGGCAAGGTATTTTTCTGTGATAGTGACGATGGAAATGCATTTGCCCAAGTAATAAATTCAGACAATTCATGCTCCAACTTATTGGCCGTTAGAGGTAGCAAGGGTAATATTCTATATGCAACGACCCCAAGCTCCTGATGCCAACCAACACCAGGTAACTGATTATTTAATGGATTAAGTGCTATATTGAGCAAATAACGAAGAGTGTCAGCATCAGCTGAATCTGGAAGTGCCATATCTATCTGGCCAATAATGACTAAATGTTCTTCCTGACGACGCAAAATAATAGGCATAGCGTTATCGATGAGTAAGAAGCAATTTCCCTCTTCATCAAAAGAGAGTCCACTCATACCCAATTTGGTTGCCAGTTCGGTCATTAATATATTAGTGAGATAATCATTCATAGTGGAGAAAGGAAACCCAAACATTTTGATGATAGGATTTTAAGCTTTCAGCAATATGATGACTGTCAAATCTAGTCTATCTTTTGTATATTGACAACCAATATTAGGCAGTTATAGATAACAGCTTTACCACAGATAAATTCAAAATTGACAATATAATCAATCATATAGACTAGATAATATTTAGGCTCCGACTTTTCAGTGATACCCTTTCCGGGGGAAATTGCGCTGGAAGAGACCGTCTTAACCTCGCGGCAAGACCATCTTTTGTACGAGACTTTAATGAAATCAAAGCGCTTACTTAAACAGCCAGCGCTTTGTCAATAATCCGAGGGGCTTTTCGCCCCTTTAATTAGACCTATAATCCTGTGGTCTGGCTGAAAGCAGCCTTCAACGCTGCAACCAATTCGTCATTTTGTGACTGGGTCAACGGCTTACCTTTATCACTGATAAACTGTAAGCTGCTCCGGTTATTCAAATCACCAACTTGTAATTTGTAATCACCTTCACTAATGGATGGCTCATTAACACCCATTGATTTCCAGCCAGATGAACTGAGGCTTTTATAAGTTACAGTAATAGAGCCCGTTGAACGGCTGCGGCTACCCACTTTCATACCGACCTTTTCCAGTGCTGCCGGTAATCTATCCCAAACAATATTATATGGCGCCCGAACAATCATCCGAGGTAATCCAGATGTATCACCGCCACTCTGTACATCCAATGAACCTAGATTACGCGCCACAGAGTCATCGCTAATGCGTTCACGCTGCTGGTTTACACCTTCAATTAATTCATTGAGCATCAGTGTGTTATAACGTTGGATTTCAAGAGGATCAGTTATCTGATGATCACCTTGTCTCAGCCCTTCATTAGTAACGGATAATTCAATCTGATAGCTCTGGCGTGCAACACTAATACGATGACGAGTCTGATATGGAACATTTTCATCCGCACGCGGCCAATCGATCCAATCGGTTGTCAATGTCTGGCTAGCATCATCGCGTTGGCTAACTTGGTAACCTTTTTTCAATAGCACATTGTTAATCTGTGACCACAGATGACTATTCTCAGGAGTGCTTTCAAATAGCAACTTACTGCTCTTTGCACTGTTTTCAGTACGGGAACCACTCAATAGGGCTAGTGCCTGAGATGGCGGGCGAATATCAAGCGCTTTCCCAACCTGCCCTTTAGAGGCTATTGCTGGAATATCATATTCACCATTCTGCAATGGCAATACCATACCCGCAGGAACTTTCAACGCCTTCAGGGAAGGTGTTTCAAGATATGTCTCATCATCATTGACTTGGCGCTTATAGCTCTGGTCGTTGGAACAGGCTGCCAATAACATGACAAGTGACATACCAGCAACCTTCATCACCTTCGATTTTTGCAACAATATTGCCATTAAAATTCCCTAAATTTTACAATAATCCGGCCGTTTTCAAGGCTTTTTCAACTGAGACTTTTCCTGCATCCGTCAATGGCGTCATCGGCAGACGCACGGTGTCATCAGCAATCAAACCCAATTTGTGACATCCCCATTTAACTGGAATCGGGTTAGGTTCAACAAAGAGCTGACGGTGTAAATCCATCAGGCGGTTATTTATCTGACGCGCCTCTGCAAACTGGCCGTTTAATGCCAACTCACAAAACTTAGCAACTTCAGGCGCCGCAATGTTTGCAGTAACAGAAATAACCCCTTTGCCACCAAGCTGGATAAAATCCAACCCACTTGCATCATCACCACTCAATAAGATGAAACTATCATCATTAACCAATTCTTGGATTTGACTAACACGATTTAAGTTCCCTGTAGCTTCTTTAATTGCGACAATATTTTTAATCTTCGCCAAACGCGCTACAGTTGACGGCAGTAGATCACACCCGGTACGAGAAGGCACATTATACAAAATTTGTGGTAAATCCGTATTTTCAGCAATCGTTTTAAAATGCTGATATAAACCTTCCTGCGACGGCTTATTATAATAAGGCGTTACCGTTAGGCAACCAACAACGCCACTGTTTTCAAAACGTTTCGTTAGGGATATTGCCTCAGCAGTCGCATTTGCACCTGTTCCGGCAATAACCGGAATACGCCCATCAGCCAATTCTACGGTTGTCAAAACAACATCACCGTGCTCATCATGACTCAATGTGGCAGATTCTCCAGTTGTCCCTACCGAGACTATCGCTGATGTCCCACTAGCAACATGGTAATCGATTAACGTTTTCAAACTGGCCTTATCAACCTGACCACTCGCATCCATTGGTGTTACCAGCGCAACAATGCTACCTGTAAATCCAAATCTCCCGCTAGACATTACATAACCCCCTATACAAACAAGAGCTCTATGGTACTTTTTAGTCATTCAGAAGGAAACTATTTAACACAGGATTTCGATGAATTTTGTTAATACCAGATAACCTCTGTTAAAAAGAAGTGATAACCAAAGTCATTTGTTGAAATTCAATGATAGGGAATGGGAACACAATAGAGCAACCTTGATGCAATTGACCTTGGCAGTATGGCCTTTTTATGTTTACCTTAACGAAAACACAGCAGAGAAGGAAAAGTGACTTTGCCACAATCAGAACAACATTTTCTCGTTATAACCGCTTTAGGCGCTGACCGCTCTGGTATCGTCAACACCATTACTCGTCTTGTGAGTGAGTGTGGTTGCAACATTGAAGACAGCCGCTTAGCCATGTTTGGCGAGGAATTCACCTTCATTATGCTACTTTCCGGTAGCTGGAACGCTATCACAATGATTGAATCCTCACTGCCACAGAAAGGGGCCGAGCTCGATCTTCTTATCGTAATGAAACGCACAAAGTGCGATGTCCACACAACATTTCCTTCCACGGTTTCCGTTAAGGTTGATGTTGATGATTCAGCCGGCATTGTTGAACAGTTTACCAATCTGTTTACTACACAGGATTTTAATATTGCTGAACTGGTATCAAAAACACAACCACCAGAAGGCGATATCCCTGCTCGGTTGCAGATCCAGATTACCGCCCACAGTCTATTAGAGGATGACGGCATAATTATTAAGCAGGCGTTTAATAAGCTATGTACAGATCTAAATGCACAAGGCAGTATTAGTATTCTTGAACCACTTTAGTTGAAAGATTAAACGGAGAATACAGGATGAACCCATTGAAAGCCGGTGATAAGGCCCCTCAGTTCAGCCTTCCTGACCAAGATGGAGAAACAATCAATTTATCTGATTTCGAAGGCCAGCGTGTTTTAGTCTATTTTTACCCTAAAGCAATGACTCCTGGTTGTACTGTACAAGCCTGTGGTCTGCGCGATGAAATGGATACATTAAAGGAATCAGGTGTTGAAGTGCTAGGCATTAGCACAGATAACCCAAGTAAATTGTCACGCTTTGTGGAGAAAGAAATGCTGAACTTCACATTGTTGTCCGATGAGGATCATCAAGTTGCTGAACAGTTTGGTGTCTGGGGCAAGAAACAATTTATGGGAAAAACCTATGATGGTATCCACCGTATCAGTTTCCTGATCGATACCAACGGTAATATTGAGTACGTTTTTGATAAATTCAAGACCAGTGATCACCACCAAATAGTGGTGGATTATCTGAAACTGCACCCTTAAATAGAAATTTAATCACGCTTATTTAACCACTCAAGATGCTAGGGACAAGTACGGGAGGGATATCACCACCCCGTGCTTCCCCTAATAACGGGTACCAACATCATTAAAAATAGATTTACTCTTTTATTTCATCGTTTTCTGTTATAACTATCTCTTCCGGCCAGGCTTGGATCACCGCTTTAATCAGCGTCGCCAGCGGAATAGCAAAAAATACGCCCCAGAATCCCCACAAACCACCGAAAGTAATCACGGAAAGAATGATTACCAACGGGTGCAAGTTTACGGCTTCAGAGAATAAAATCGGCACCAGCAAGTTACCATCCAGCCCTTGAACAACTAAATAGGCAATAATCAAAGTCCAGAAATCTGTCCCAACTCCCCATTGAAATAACGCAACCAGTACAACAGGAATCGTGACAATCAGCGCACCCACATAAGGAATTAACACTGACAGCCCAACCAAAACAGAAAGCAGCAATGAATAATCCAATCCAAGAAATGCAAACACCGCGTAGGTACAAATACCGACAATCACCATCTCGGTAACTTTACCCCGAATATAGTTAGTGATTTGCTGGTTCATCTCGCGCCATACCTGCCCAGCCAAAATGCGGTTACGTGGCAGGACCCGTTGCAATGCTTGCAACATCTGGTTTTTATCTTTTAGCAAGAAGAAGGCCATCAATGGCACAAGAATCAGATAGATAGCCAGCGTTAACAAACCAATCAATGAAGCCACCGAAAATTTCACCACAGACTCTCCGGCAGTTGAAATCTTACTGCGCAAATTTTCGGCCATCATATCAATGATGCCAGCATCAACCAAAGCCGGATAACGAGCTGGTAATGTCTGGGCATATTCATTAAACCGATTAAGCATATTAGGTATATCTGACAACAGATTAATTCCCTGCTGCCATACAGTTGGCGCCACAATCAAGATGACCAACAAACTAATACCGGAAAAAATAATCAGCACAATACAAACAGCCACTGTGCGCGAACACCCTAGTTTTTCAAGTTTAGCCGTTGGCCATTCCAACAAATAGGCAAGAACAATCGCCACCAGCAAAGGTGTCAAAATGCCATGTAAGAAATAAATAATGCAAAACCCTGCCAACAAGATGACAAATAACGCAATAACTTGCGGATCAGTAAACCGACGGCGATACCACTGTATAATCATATCCAGCATTGACCAGGCTCCTTGATAGCAATATTCATATTTCTATTTTTCTTAAAAATTGTACTAATTGATTAATTTTAAGGTACCCTTGTTTATCATACACTCATTATCTAAAACGATGGTCAAATGAGAGCATTTTTGTTTTATGAAAATAATGTCTAATCAATCTCTGACAGCAATATTAATCAGTACATTATTGCTAACAAGCTCCCCTGTTCTCAGCGCCTCCATTGAAGATTCATTACCGGATATCGGTACCACGGCAGGTTCAATCCTGAGCATCAATCAGGAACTGGCAATGGGAGATTTCTACGTTCGCCAGATGCGTGACAACGCTCCGCTGATTTATGACCCATTATTAACACAATACATCAATGCCCTTGGACAAAGGCTAGTGGCCCATGCGGACTCAGTTAAAACACCTTTCCATTTCTATCTGATTGATAACCCGAATATCAACGCTTATGCTTTCTTTGGCGGTAATGTGGTACTCCATGCCGCACTTTTTCGTTATAGCCGTAATGAAAGCGAGCTTGCTTCGGTAATGGCTCACGAAATTTCCCACGTCACTCAACGCCACTTGGCACGAATGATGGAAGATCAGCAACGTACAGCACCGCTAGCCTGGGCAGGTATGTTGGGTTCTATTCTTTTACTAATGGCTAGTCCACAAGCAGGGATGGCAGCCCTCAGCGGCACTATTGCCGGCGTACAACAAGGCATGATCAGTTTTACTCAATCCAATGAACAGGAAGCTGATCGTATTGGCATGCAGACATTACGTAAAGCTGGCTTTGATCCTCAAGGTATGCCAGATTTTATGCAAATCATGGTAGATCAAACCCGTTACAGTTCTAAGCCACCAGAAATGTTACTCACTCACCCGTTACCTGACAGCCGCCTTGCTGATGCACGTAACCGCGCTAATCAATATCCGGCCCAGAACCTTCCACAATCTCAAGATTTTCTGTTCGCCAGAGTCCGTGTTATGGGCATGTACACCACAGAACAACGCGGCTACCTTGAACAGATTTTAGAAAATTACCGCAGAGGCACAGCTAAAGAACAACTTGCTGCCGCTTATGGCCGGGCAATCTTACTTTCCCAAGATAAAAAATACACTGAGGCACGAGCTATTCTGGAATCACTGTTAGCAAAACAACCGGATAATGTCTGGTTCATTGACACAATGACTGATATCGACATTGAACAGAACCGAATTGCTCAGGCTATTACCCGGTTACAGAACACTTTGCAGAAACAAAAGGACAATTTGGTATTACAGATCAAGCTCGCTAATGCGCTTATTCACGCCAAACAATATCAACAGGCTTTAAAACTGCTCCGCCGCTATACATTCAATAACCCAGATGATCCAAACGGTTGGCACCTGATAGCCGAAGCCGCTGCCAAACAAGGTAAACGCCATGAAGAATTATCAGCGCATGCTGAAGAAATGGCACTTCGAGGTCAGTTTGACAATGCCATCAAATACCTCAGTAGTGCCAGCGCACTCGTAAAATTAGGTAGTGACGATCAAGCACGTTATGATGCTCGTATCGATCAATTACGCCAGCTACAACAGCGTTACAGTCAATACAAACGTTAAGGAATTCTCATGCAACAGGTGACGATTTATCATAATCCCCGCTGCTCAAAAAGCCGTGAAACTTTGGCACTTATTGAAGAACGGGGAATTAAGCCACAGATTATTCTCTATCTGGAGGCTCCTCTCACTGTAGAACAATTATCCGTTCTGCTAGAACAGCTTGATTTTCATGATGCACGCCAATTGATGAGAACGAAAGAAGATCTATACAAGGAGTTGAATCTGGCTGATGAAAAATTCACTCAGCATGATTTACTGAAAGCGATAATTGCTCATCCTAAACTGATTGAACGCCCAATCGTCGTTTGCGGTGATAAAGCCAGACTTGGGCGCCCACCGGAAAAAGTAACAGAAATTCTTGATTGATAAGAATCGATGTGATGATGGTGACATCACCATCATCTTTAAAGGTACAAAATATCCTTCACAAATGGAATCGTCAGCTTGCGCTGGGCAACTATCGAAGCGTGATCTAACTGATTCAATGCCATAAACAGGGTCCGCATTTCTCTGTCTAATCTTTTCAGTAAAAAGCGCCCTACATCTTCCGGCAATTCAAAACCGCGTAACTTAGCTCGCAATTGCAAGGCTTGTAATTTCTCATCATCGGAAAGCGGTTGTAATTTATAAATTTGCCCCCAATCCAGACGAGAAGCCAAATCAGGTAATTTAAGATCTATCTGGCGAGGTGGACGATCACCGCTAATAAGCAAACAAGTACGACCAATCTCCAGAATGCGATTATAAAGATTGAAAATCGCCATTTCCCACTCTTCATCACCAGCAATACACTCAATATTATCAATACAAACCAGTGACAAGTGTTCCATGCCATCAAGCACCTCAGGGATAAAATAGGCACGTTTATCCAGCGGAACATAGCCCACAGCTTCATCTTGCAGGGACAACTCAGCACAGGCGGCATGCAACAAATGACTTCGGCCCCCACTATCACGGGACCAGAAATAAATATAGCTGCCATGCGGCTGATTAATGGCCAATTTGATTGCAGCTAACAAGGTGACATTTTCCCCCGGAAAGAAACTGGCAAAAGTTTCGTCATCGGGAAGATACAAAGGTAACGAAAGCTGCGATGGTGTGTTCAGAAGCACCTCAAACAGAGCTGGTAATAAACGCGAACAAGTTTATCACAGAAAATAGTTATAAATGAACTGTATAGGTAAATAATAAAAAAACTATTTTTAGGATTCAATAAGTTAAATCCGTTTCGGCCCCAGAAGCGCATAATATTTCGTCATAATACAGAACGGCCCGCAAGCACCTGTAAAATATTCCGCATGCAAAAACAGGAAAAATTTAAGTTTTTTAATTCTATATCATTTAAGAAAAAGTCGTCAGATAGCAAGTTTTATTCTTTCTTAAAGAGATCAATGCAATAGCTCTTTACTGATAACAAAGAGACGATGATAGTGGTAATCTTTGTCATAGCCCCAGCAATAATTAGCCCAGGTTACATAGAAGTCATCCCATGATGTAATTAGGTTCAGCGGACGCTCTTCTTTGGTACCATCAGAAACATACACGTGATACTCATTAATACTGATAGCCCAAGCAATCATACGTTCCCAAAACCTACGTCCATCTAATGTTTGCTCACTATCAGATACAATAATGGAGTATCTTTCTAGGAAAAATCTAAAAAACTCTTGTGGCAAACCTCTCACTGCTCCGTCATGTTGAGGAAGGACTGTACGCCACACAAGTATCTGTGTGCATGTTTTTTTTGATGGAACAACATGCTCCATAAATTCCAGCTTCACAGCATAAACCGTCTCAGGCATATCTGCATTAGTCACCAATCTATATTGATTGCCAGAAACAGATGTCAGTAAGCGGTAACCGTATGGAATAACAAATCCAGGCAAAGAAAAGTCTTTCACTCCACGTTCAATGAAAGCCTGCGTGTGTTCTACATTTTTCTCTGTCATGTTAAGTTTAATATTGAAATCTGCTTCAGGGATCAATATTGGCATTTTTTCTTTTACTCTATAATCATTCATTGTCTCCTCCAGCGGTTGTCGGAGTACTTCTGACAAAAAAACCGAAAATCTTTACTTCGACACTACCTTATCACTGGTTACCAATACTCACTGTATTAGCAAAATGGTAAATGATCAATGTCTAACCGAGGTATAAACAAGCACTCACCCTCATTTCATAAGTGAGAAATCTCACTGCAACGTCCTACATAACTTGACATTTTCACACTCTGTACAATCCAAATGAAGATCACATTCTATCGCTATTCTTTAAACTATTCTTGATTAATATGCGAACAAAATCGCAACATATTTAACATAAGTTGCTAGTCTTAATAAAAAGTGAAAGCTCTCATTAACCACTTATCCCATAAGAAACGATATAACAAACTGGAGACTGAGCAATGAAAAAAATCCTATTGTGTTGTGCGGCCGGTATGTCCACCAGCATGTTGGTACAACGTATGCAAGCAGAAGTGATAAAACGGGCATTGGACATTGAAATCAAGGCTGTCCCCACGGTTGAATTAGAACACCTGATAGCCGACGCTGACGTTGTTTTACTCGGCCCACAGGTGAGGTATCAATTGGCCCATTTTTCCGCTATCGCCAAACCACTCGGTAAACCAATAGACATTATTGACATGATGGATTATGGCACTCTTCGTGGTGATAAGGTTCTCGATAAGGCATTAAGCCTGCTGGAATAAGCAATTTCATCATCACGCGGAGTACCCCATGAGTCTCTATACCTCTTTTATGCGTGCCTTAGAAAACCACATTATCCCGTTTGCCGGGCGAATCGGTAACCAGCGGCATATTACAGCAATGCGTGACGGCTTTATCTCAGCCATGCCATTTTTGATCATCGGCAGCATGATGTTAATTGTGGCAAACCCACCCTTCGATTTACAGACCACATCCTCATTCGGCCAGGCTTGGTTGTCCTTTGCTAAAACGCACTGGGATACCATCACAATGCCTTACTTTATGACGATGGGATTAATGAGTATCTTTGTTTCGGTCGGCACCGCCTACAGTTTAGCTAAATCCTACGGTCTGGACGGGTTAACTTCTGCTTTACTGTCACTAATGGCGTTTTTGCTAGCAGCAGCACCACAGATAGAAAACAAAATAGCACTCGATTTCCTCGGTGGCACGGGGGTATTTACCGCATTAATTTGCGCTATCTGGTCAGTTGAACTAACGCGTTTACTAAAAAAATATAACATCACCATCCGAATGCCAACACAAGTACCACCAGCAATTGCCCGTTCTTTTGAACTTCTGTACCCAGTCATAGGTATCTTGTTGACAGTTTATCCTGCCAGCTTGTTATTGCAGAGTGAATTCAACCTACTTATTCCTGCGGCTATAATGCAAATGTTCCAACCCCTCATTTCCGTCGGTGATACTCTGCCTGCCATTATACTAGCGCTACTCATTGCTAACTTACTGTGGTTTGCCGGTATTCATGGTGCCAACATCGTTACTGGCTTGATGGCCCCTATTTTTATGGCAAATATTGCTACTAATGCAACATTAATGGCCCAAAGTACTGCTGCAACACAAATTATCACAGATCCTTACTGGTCGTTTTATATCTGTATTGGCGGCTCTGGTTCTACGTTGGTTCTGGCGATTCTGTATCTGCGCAGCCGCTCTATACATTTGCGTACTATCGGAAAACTGAGCGTGGTTCCATCCATATTCAATATTAACGAACCACTGCTGTTTGGTTCACCGATTGTGATGAATCCAACCTTATTTATACCACTATTGGTTGTGCCATTGGTCAATGCTGTATTGTCCTACAGCACCCTGCATCTTGACCTGGTGCATAAAATGGTCGCCATTTCGCCCTGGACTACACCGGCACCATTCGGCGCAATGATTTCTGCCGCCTGGGATTACCGCGCGGCAGTGCTGGTTATCGTATTAATGATAATCGATCTCTTTATCTGGTATCCCTTCTTCAAAATTTACGAAAAACAATTAGTCAATGAAGAAGTTAAACAACAAGAAGGTACGGTATCTACTGGTGTAGAAACTCAATCCCAACCATAAATTTGGAACATTTACACATGAATTTAGAACAACCTATTGATTTAGAACAAACTATTGTAGAACTGCTGGTTCATGCCGGAAGCGCACGCAGTCATGCACTAATAGCATTACAACATGCCAGAAACGGTGACTTTCAAACAGCACAAACACTGATGGCTGAATCCCAACAGGTAATCAAAGAAGCGCACACCATTCAAACCACTCTGATCGGATTAGATGAAGGCTGCGGTAAATTACCTGTCAATCTCATCACCATCCATGCGCAAGATCATTTAATGAACGCAATGGTTATTCAAGATCTTGCCAGCGATATGATTGAACTCTATCGCCGAATATCATCACAAGAGGAAAAAATATGAAACAAATCAAAATAGCCGTTATTGGTGGCGGTAGCAGCTACACCCCCGAATTAGTCGAAGGGCTTATTCAACACAAAAAAAACATTCCACTATCTGAACTGGCATTAGTTGACATTGACAGTGGAAAACAAAAAGTAGAAATTATCGCCGCGCTTACTCGCCGTATGTTAGTTCGTCACGGCATGGAACACGTTATCGTCAGCATCCATTTCACACCAGATAATGCCATTCGCGGTGCCAGTTTTATTTTAACTCAACTACGTGTCGGCCAGCTTCCGGCTCGCGCCGCGGACGAGCGTCTGGGGTTAAAATATGGCTTGATCGGTCAGGAAACTACCGGCGTAGGCGGCTTTGCCAAAGCATTACGTACCATCCCCGTTTTGCTAGATATCGCCCACAAAGTTGAGCAACTTGCACCAGACGCATGGATGATTAACTTCACCAATCCAGCCGGGATCGTTACCGAAGCGATTTCCCGCTATAGCAAAGCAAAAATTATCGGCCTATGTAATGTCCCGGTCACAATGCATCACATGATAGCTAATATGCTACAACGCCCTTATCAGGATGTGCAGTTACGCTTTGCCGGGCTGAATCATATGGTCTGGGTGCATCAAGTACTGGTTTCAGGTCAGGATAAAACTCAACAGGTACTTGATATGCTATGCAATGGTGCAGCCTTAACCATGAATAATATTAAAGAGGCACCCTGGCCTCCGCCACTACTCAAGGCATTAGGCGCAATCCCCTGCCCTTATCACCGCTACTTCTACCAAACCCGCAATATGTTACAGGAAGAGCGCGAAGCCGCTGTCGGACAAGGCACTCGGGCAGAACAGGTCATGAAAGTAGAACAGGAACTATTTGAACTGTATGCTGATCTAGAACTTGATCACAAACCAGAACAACTCAGTTTCCGCGGTGGTTCATTCTATTCTGAGGTTGCACTGGATCTGATTTGCGCCATTCATAACAATCTCGATAGCCAATTAGTAGTCAATACCACAAACCACGGGGCTATTCGGGGTTTGCCGGACGATGCCGTCATTGAAACCAATTGTGTTATTAATGCGAAAGGCGCCCACCCGCTAACGTTTGGCCGCCTGCCTGACAGTATGTATTCTCTGACACAACAGATAAAAACCTATGAACGCTTAACAATCAAAGCAGCAGTTCATGGCGACCGCAATGCTGCACTGTTAGCACTGATCACCAATCCATTGGTTGCCGATGTAGATATTGCTTCACCACTGTTAGATGACGTATTGACGATAAACCGTGATTATCTGCCACAATTTCGATGAATAAACAGCAATTAATTTGAAATTAGGATCGGAATAAAGTTAAAGAGATACCCATTATTGCCAACTAATACTGGTATCGTTAATTGATTTTGTCACTTTTTTTGCGGTGCAATACGCAATTATTTCTCACACTAAGTTAAAACAGGAGAGTCTGTATTATACTGCGATGAAATCAATTGATTGAAGATTACAGATTTAACCGGAGCTGTTTTTTCGAAGTCTCATTTGATGCAAAAAACAACTTATACCTTATGGATTTCAAGATGCATCGCGACGGCAAAGGAACGAATCCCCGGGAGCATAGATAACTATGTGACCGGGGTGAGTGAGTGCAGCCAACAAAGAGGCAACTTGAAAGATGACGGGTATAGATAATAACACGCTATTTGAGAGGTATCCTACAAATAACCATAATCAGATGATAAGGATTATGTACGCAGTTGAAAGGCTGATTAATGAGCACTATAATGCGGTTAGCCCTAGTGGATACATTTTGCTAGCCGCAGATGAGCGACTGAACAAGGTCTATAAACGATATATTAATCGATTTGTGACACAAAACGGCTTTACCATGACAGATAAGTTAGCTCCAAACGGGAGGGGTTATGTCATATATACATAACGAACAAGCTGAAAAAGAAAATCTTGAACTCGAAAGAGCAGTAGCTAAAAAAGCTGAACGTATGAGAGTGGCTTACAGCGCCCTAAAAAAATCCAAAAGAGAGGGTACTGTTCAATATCTCAATGAAAAACGAAACTGGTACGTAGTCCGATAAACACTTGAAGGGAGCTTTTCGCTCCTTTTTTACTCCACAATAAACAAACTACTTATACCTAATAGATTTCGAGTTGCAGCGCGGCGGCAAGTGAACGAATCCCCAGGAGCATAGATAACTATGTGACTGGGGTGAGTGAAAGCCGCCAACAAAGCAGCAGCTTGAAAGATGACGGGTATAGTAGATACTCATACTAATTAATGTACATTTATAGAGACGTAGAAATGCGCATTCAAGCAGTTTTGCAAAAATGGGGAAACAGTATTGCTCTGCGATTATCGGGAAATCTGAAAACGATACCTAATCTTGAAACAGGTGATATCGTAAACATTAATATCAGTGAAGAAGGATTAATTATTCGAAAAGCCGTCAAGAAACGATTAACCGAGTCTGACTTATTAAATAGCTTATCCGCTTATACTGCGCATGCTGATGAACTGGCAGTTCCGAATCACAAGGAGCTCAATTACTGATGTTTGTTCCTAAACGTGGAGATATTTGTTGGCTTGCTTTCAAACAAAATCTCCCTTACGAATAAAATGATAACCATCATCCCCACCTGTTCATAATGAAAATGACTCCAAGCAGGGAGAAATCAGTTCAAGTTTATTGCCCTGTTATTTACCGTGCTTAACAGACTCAACGGAAGATTCAATATACCGTTCTTCTGGGCGAAAGACAGCAATCAGACGGAAAATCAAACTTATACCGATACCGACAATCGTTGCCAGCGCCATGCCTTTGAGTTCAGCAACACCGATATTAATTTTCGCCCCACTGACACCAATGATAAGAATAACGGAAGTCAGGATAAGATTTTGTGCTTTATTGTAATCCACTTTGGAATCAATCAACACCCGAATACCTGACGCGCCAATAACCCCATAAAGCAACAGCGAGACACCACCCATGACCGGAACCGGCACGGCTTGAATTACCGCCGCCAGTTTACCGACGCAGGAGAGCAGAATCGCCACTACCGCAGCGCCCCCAATAACCCAGGTACTGTAAACTTTGGTAATTGCCATGACGCCAATATTCTCGCCATAAGTCGTATTCGGCGTTGAACCAAAGCAACCGGAAATCACGGTTGAAAAACCATTTGCGAACATAGAACGATGCAACCCCGGCTCTTTTAGCAAATCTTTCTTTACAATATTCGCCGTTACAACCAAATGACCAACATGTTCAGCTATGACAACCAGCGCCGCAGGCAAGATTGTCATAATAGCGAACCATTCAAAACGTGGTGTATAAAAAGTTGGCAATGCAAACCACGGTGCTTCACGTACCGGCG
The DNA here is from genome assembly GCF_020387775.1 of Photorhabdus antumapuensis. Taxonomy (NCBI): domain Bacteria; kingdom Pseudomonadati; phylum Pseudomonadota; class Gammaproteobacteria; order Enterobacterales; family Morganellaceae; genus Photorhabdus; species Photorhabdus antumapuensis. Next base: position 58,713 of record NZ_JAHZMK010000010.1, on the reverse strand, counting down.
TCAGGTCAACTACGCCCATCAGGAACGCCAATGCATAACCTACCAATACGCCAATGAGAATCGGGATGATAGCCAGGAATCCTCGGAACATAACTGAACCAAGAACGGTTACCGCCAACGTTACCAGAGAAATGGTCAATGTTGTTGAATCAACATCGGCACCTTCTGCCGGACGCAAACCCGCCATATCAGCCGCCACACCCGCCAGTTCCAGACCGATAACAGCAACAATCGCCCCCATTGCCGCAGGGGGAAACAGCACATTAATCCAACTTCGCCCTGCCACCTTAACAATCAGTGAAACCAGACAAAATAGCACACCGCACAGAATAAACCCTCCCAGAGCCAATTCATATCCCAGAGGCAACAACAATAAGACCGGTGAAATAAAAGCAAAGCTCGATCCCAAATACGCCGGAACCTTTCCTTTACAAATCACCAGATACAACAATGTACCGATACCATTAAATAGCAGAACTGTCGCCGGGTTGATTTTAAACAAAATCGGCACCAATACCGTCGCACCAAACATAGCAAAAAGATGTTGGAAGCTGAGTGGAATAGTCTGTAAAAAAGGAGGCCGCTCATCTACCCCTATAATGCGACGGGTCATCTTATTTATCCTCTTAATATTATCGCGTCAGAACCAAAAAAAGCCGACTTAAAAGTCGGCTAGCTAACCTATTATTTCGTACCAAATATTTTATCGCCTGCATCCCCCAAGCCAGGCACAATGTATCCCTGTTCATTGAGTCTTTCATCAATAGAAGCCGTATACAGTTCCACATCGGGATGGGCTTTTTCCAGCGCGGCAATACCTTCGGGAGCAGCCACCAAAACCAGCACTTTAATCGACTGACAACCTGCTTTTTTCAATAAATCGACAGTTGCAATCATGGAACCACCGGTTGCCAACATGGGGTCAACCACCAGCGCCATACGTTCATCAATATTGGAAGCCAGTTTCTGGAAATAAGGGACAGGTTCTAAGGTTTCTTCATTACGATAAACCCCTACGACGCTGATCCGGGCACTGGGAACATTCTCCAATACACCATCCATCATACCCAATCCCGCACGCAGAATCGGTACGACGGTTATTTTTTTACCTTTAATCTGCTCAACTGCTACTGGGCCACACCAGCCATCAATAGTGACTTTTTCTGTTTCTAAATCAGCAGTTGCTTCATAAGTCAAAAGGCTTCCAACTTCTGCGGCCAGTTCACGAAAGCGTTTGGTGCTGATATCATTCGCTCGCATCAGGCCGAGTTTATGTTTAACAAGAGGGTGATTCACCTCAACGATCTTCATGGACCTCTCCTACTGTATGTCATGTCGCCAGCAGACAAAAAAACCGCGAGATTATACCTTCTTTTACCCATAACACCACTACCAATCCGTTGATTTTCATCAAACATAGCCCAGCTTGCCGAGAACTGAGATCCTAAACAAGAGTCTCGCAAACGTTTGCTTAGACTGTTAGAATTGTTACTATTCTGTCTTAATTTATCAAACGCAACCGCCTTGGGGGCTTCGAGTGACCAACAAAACCTCTCTCAGTTATAAAGATGCTGGTGTCGATATCGACGCCGGTAATGCCTTAGTCAACCGTATTAAAGGTGTTGTAAAACAGACCCGTCGCCCAGAAGTGATGGGCGGTTTAGGTGGATTTGGCGCTTTATGTGCATTACCACAAAAATACCGCGAGCCAATTCTGGTTTCTGGTACTGATGGCGTGGGTACCAAGTTGCGTCTGGCAATGGATCTCAAACGCCATGACACGATTGGTATTGACTTAGTTGCAATGTGCGTCAATGACCTGGTTGTTCAAGGTGCAGAACCCCTGTTTTTCCTTGATTACTATGCCACCGGGAAACTGGATGTTGATACGGCTGCCAGCGTTATCAGCGGTATCGCAGAAGGCTGTCAATTATCCGGCTGTGCTCTGGTTGGTGGCGAAACCGCAGAAATGCCGGGGATGTACCACGGTGAAGATTATGATGTTGCCGGCTTCTGCGTTGGCGTGGTTGAAAAATCAGAAATCATTGATGGCAGTAAAGTTCAGGCGGGTGATGCCTTGATTGCCCTCGCCGCCAGTGGCCCTCACTCAAACGGCTATTCTCTGATACGCAAAATTCTGGCCGTCAGCAACACCGATCCAGAAGCAACAGAGCTTGAAGGTAAATCACTGGCCGATCACCTGCTCGCCCCGACAAAAATTTATGTGAAATCTCTTTTATCCTTGATTGAACAGGTTGATGTTCACGCTATTGCTCATCTAACCGGTGGCGGTTTCTGGGAAAATATTCCGCGTGTCCTGCCTGAAAATACCCAAGCACAGATTAACGAATCCAGTTGGCAATGGCCGGCCATATTTAATTGGCTGCAACAGACTGGCAACGTTAGCCGTCATGAAATGTACCGCACATTCAACTGTGGTGTCGGGATGGTAATTGCATTACCACCAACAGAAGTTGAGCACGCGCTTGAATTACTTAATACCGCCGGTGAAAAAGCCTGGCAAATCGGTACTATCGCAACTCTGAAAGAGGGTGAACAACAGGTTGTTATTCAATGAAAAATATCGTTGTACTCATCTCTGGCAGTGGCAGCAATCTCCAAGCGGTGATTGACGCCTGCCAGCAGAACAGAATCAATGGGCAGGTTTGCGCGGTATTGAGCAATACCGCAAATGCTTACGGTCTGTTACGCGCTAAACAGACGGATATTCCCACCCATGTTATTAGCCCGAAAAACTATGCAGATCGTCAGGCTTATGATGAAGCGCTAAAACACGCGATTGATCAGTATCAACCAGATTTGCTGGTCCTCGCGGGTTATATGCGTATTCTGACGCCAGATTTTGTGCAACACTATCTTGGCCGCTTGTTAAACATTCATCCTTCTCTATTACCCAAATATCCTGGCCTGCATACTCACCGCAAAGCGATAGAAAACGGAGATACAGAACACGGCACTTCCGTCCATTTTGTCACAGAAGAGTTGGATGGCGGCCCGGTGATCCTACAAGCTAAAGTGCCTATTTTTGCCGGTGATCAGGAAAATGAGGTTGTTAAACGGGTTCAAACTCAGGAACACAGCATCTATCCATTAGTTATCAACTGGTTTGTCGAAGGGCGCCTAAGTATGGTTAATGGCAAAGCGTATCTGGATGGAAAGATTCTCCCTCCAGAAGGCTATGCCGCAGAATAATCTATTTATTAACGGCTAATTACAGTACAGTGCTGTGGTAACATACCCGGCACTGCGAACTATTATTAATTATGTTCCTTTTTTATTAAAAACACTGAGGTGTCAAATGTCTGGTGGTTCTCATACTCCACCTGTTAGGTTACGCCCCCTTGAGCGGGAAGATCTGCCTTTTATCCATCAATTAGATAACAATGCTAGCGTCATGCGTTACTGGTTCGAAGAACCTTATGAAGCTTTCGTTGAACTGTGCGATCTCTATGACAAACATATTCACGACCAGAGCGAGCGCCGATTTATTATCGCAAGTTCTGACGCCAAAGTTGGTTTGGTTGAATTAGTCGAAATCGACTATATCCACCGCCGGTCAGAATTTCAGATTATCATCGATCCCGCCTATCAGGGCCAAGGCCATGCAACCAAAGCGGCAAAACTGGCAATGGAATATGCATTTTCCGTACTTAATCTGTATAAACTCTACCTGATTGTTGATAAAGAGAATATCAAGGCCATTCACATCTATAATAAGCTAGGTTTCTATATTGAGGGCGAATTAATAGACGAATTCTTTATTAATGGCAGTTACCGCACAGCCATTCGCATGTGCGTTTTCCAACATCAATATTTTGCATCCAAGGAAGATGAAAAAATGAGTCAACAATTACAGACCATAATATAGCGACAAACGACGCCCCGTCGTATTCAAAGTTTTAATACTTTTACCTCAACACCTGGAGTAACAATGTCCCAAGACAGGCTCTATACCGAGAAAGAACTTAGTTGGTTATCATTCAACGAACGTGTGCTTCAAGAAGCAGCGGATAAGAGCAATCCATTAATAGAACGGATGCGGTTCCTTGGTATTTACTCCAATAATCTGGATGAATTTTACAAAGTCCGTTTTGCTGATGTGAAACGGCGGATATTAATTAATGAAGAACGAGGATCGGCCACTAGCGCTCGGAATGTATTGAAAAAAATTCAGGCTAAAGTGGCTAAAACCGATCAAGAATTTGATGTACTGTACAATGAATTGCTACTAGAAATAGCTCGCAATCAAATTTTTCTCATCAATGAACGACAAATTTCACCCAATCAACAAATCTGGTTACGTCAATATTTTCGTCAACATCTGCGGCTACACATTACGCCAATTCTGATCAATCCAGAAACCAACCTGGTTGAATTTCTGAAAGATGATTACACTTATCTGGCAGTTGAAATTGTCCACGGCCAGAATATTCAATATGCGCTATTGGAAATTCCGTCAGATAAGGTGCCACGTTTTGTTAACTTGCCGCCTGAAATGCCACACCGCCGCAAGTCAATGATCCTGCTAGACAATATTATGCGTTATTGTCTTGATGAAATTTTCAAAGGCTTTTTCGATTATGATTCACTGAACGCCTATTCAATGAAAATGACCCGTGATTCTGAATATGATTTAGCAACAGAGATGGAATCAAGCTTGCTCGAACTGATGTCATCCACGCTGAAACAACGGCTGACAGCGGAACCAGTAAGACTCGTTTATCAGCGAGAAATGCCAGATGAAATGGTGGAATTACTGCGTAGCAAACTTGGCTTATCAAACAATGACTCGGTGATTGCTGGCGGACGCTATCACAATTTTAAAGATTTCATTAAATTCCCCAACGAGGGGAAGAGAAATCTACTCAATAAACCTTTGCCGAGATTACGACACACCTGGTTTGATAATTTTCGCAATGGTTTTGATGCGATTCGTGAACAAGATGTGCTGCTCTATTATCCCTACCACACCTTTGAACATGTGCTGGAATTATTACGCCAGGCTTCTTTCGACCCAAGTGTACTTTCCATCAAGATCAATATTTATCGAGTAGCAAAAGACTCCCGCATTATTGATTCCATGATCCATGCTGCCCATAACGGTAAAAAAGTGACCGTTGTAGTTGAATTACAGGCACGATTTGATGAAGAAGCCAATATTCATTGGGCCAAACGGCTAACCGAAGCGGGTGTACATGTTATTTTCTCAGCACCGGGACTAAAAATTCACGCAAAACTGTTTTTTATTTCCCGTCTGGAAGGTGAGGAAATTGTTCGCTATGCCCATATTGGTACCGGTAATTTTAATGAAAAAACGGCTCGCCTCTACACCGACTACTCCTTGCTGACAGCAAATCCCCAAATTACTAACGAAGTGCGCCGGGTATTCAACTTTATTGAGAATCCCTACCGCCCGGTCAAATTTGAAAACCTGATGGTTTCGCCGCAAAATTCCCGCGCAATGCTCAACCAGCTTATTTCACAGGAAATCGCCAACGCCAGAGCGAATAAACCCGCAGGTATTACGTTAAAGATTAATAATCTGGTTGATAAAGAGCTGGTGGACCGCCTATACGACGCTTCGGAAGCGGGGGTAAAAATACGTCTACTGATACGGGGTATGTGTTCACTGGTACCCAACCAGCCAGAATTTAGCGAAAATATTCAAATCACCAGTATTGTTGACCGTTTTCTCGAACATGATCGAGTTTACGTATTCACTAATGACGGAGACGAAAAAGTCTTTCTCTCGTCTGCTGATTGGATGACCCGTAATATCGACTACCGAATTGAAGTTGCGGTTTGCCTGCTTGATCCACAATTGAAACAACGGGTACTGGACATTCTCGAATTACAATTCAACGATACGGTAAAAGCCCGTTACGTTGATAAAGAGCTGAGCAATAGTTATGTGCCACGGGGTAATAAGCGGAAAATCCGGGCACAACTGGCTATTTATGACTATATAAAAGCCCTCGAACAACCTGAACCAAGAGCTTAATTTATGCCGCTAACACATGACAAGCCGACGCCCAGACCAATAGAAATTGCGGCTATTGATCTAGGTTCAAACAGTTTTCATATGATTATCGCACGAATTGTTAACGATGCATTTCAGATTTTAGGTCGCTTAAAACAACGGGTCCATCTTGCCGACAGTCTTGATAACAACAATCAACTAAGCGAAGAAGCAATAACACGCGGTCTTGCCTGTCTGGCTTTATTTGCTGAACGGCTACAAGGCTTTCCTGCTGATAACGTTTGTCTGGTGGGCACTCACAGCTTACGTGAAGCCAGTAATGCCGAAGAGTTCATCAAACGCGCTAAAGACGTTATCCCCTACCCGATTGAAATTATTTCCGGCCATGAAGAAGCCCGCCTGATCTATATGGGGGTAGAACATACGCAACCAGAAAAAGACCGTAAACTGGTGATTGATATTGGCGGAGGCTCCACTGAACTGGTGATTGGCGAAAATTTTGAACCATTATTGGTAGAAAGCCGACGCATGGGATGCATTAGTTTCGCTAACCAATTCTTTCCCGATGACGAAATTAACGCAGAAAGATTCCGCCGAGCGCGGCTTGAAGCTGCACAAAAACTGGAGAATCTCTCATGGCAGTACCGCATCACTGGCTGGAATTCAGCGCTTGGCGCATCCGGGACCATTAAAGCGGTTTATGAAGTACTGGTTGCAATGGGGGAAAAGGACGGATTAATCACCCCAGAACGGCTGGAGATGTTGGTCAAAGAAATACTCAAATTCAAGAAATTAAAAACCTTCGACCTACCCGGATTATCAGATGATCGTAAACACTTTTTTATTCCCGGTCTGGCTATCTTATGCGGTATATTCGATACCCTGCATATAAAAGCATTACAACTCTCAGATGGTGCGCTACGTGAAGGCGTTTTATATGAAATGGAAGGCCGTTTCCGTCATCAAGATATCCGCCAAAGAACCGCAAGAAGCCTGGCTGAGCACTATAATATCGACAGAGAACAGGCAAAGCGTGTACTGAATACGACTGAAACACTTTACCAACAGTGGGCAATCCAGAACCCTAAATTAGTGCAACCTCAACTCGAAGCGATTTTACACTGGGCGGCCATGTTACATGAAGTTGGATTAAGTATTAATTTAAGCGGATTACAACGACACTCTGCCTATATTCTGCAAAACACCAATTTGCCAGGCTTTAATCAGGAACAACAATTACTGCTGGCAACCCTGGTTCGCTGTCATCGTAAGACAATAAAACTGGATGATTTGCCAAGATTCAATTTATTCAAGAAAAAACAGTATCTGCCATTAATTCAAATCCTACGTCTGGCAACTTTACTCAATAATCAACGCCAATCCACAACCATCCCTGAATCACTCAGACTGATTACTGATGATAGTCATTGGGCGCTCTATCTGCCTTATAATTATTTATCAGAAAACACCCTGATGCAGCTTGATCTGGAAAAAGAGCAAGGTTACTGGCATAACGTTACGGGTTGGCAATTAGAAATAGCCGAGGAATCAATATAAAGATTTCAGACCATCAATCAATATAATTGCATCACTGTTTCCCCGAATTCTTCGGGGAAACAAGCTATTATAAATGTCATAATTTCAAAAGAATAACACCCGCTATTATTATCACAATACCAATCCACTGAATTTGACTCAACCGTTCTCCGCGAATAAAAAAGCCCAATAAAGCAGTGACCCCACTTGCCAATGAACTCAAAACGGTAACAACGGCAACATGTCCCGTTGCAGAACCGTAAGCTAATGAAGCAAACCCGATCAGACTAAAGAAACTAATTGAAAAAACCAGAACGATAATTGAAATCGGCGGTAATGATAAGTTCCCTTTTTTTAACAGTGTAAGGAACAAAACAACCACAGCGGTTAAATAGTAAATCCATAATGCATTGATAACACCCAGATCCCTAACAGCAAATTCCCCTTGCAACCAGAAGCCTAAACCAAACATCAGTGAAGACAAAAGTGCAAAGAAAATTGAACCGGATGATTCTCGTTGTCCGTCTTTTGATTTCGGTATACTGGTTAGACAAGCACCAACAACACAAATAAATAGACTAAACAAAACCAAAGCGGTCATTGGTTTTCCATTTACTAGTGACAAAATCGTGGTAACGGCACCATAAAGCGAAACAATTGGCACGACAATGGAAGCCTTGCCGATCGATAATGCTTTAAGCAAAAACACCATTGCCATTAAATTGCAAACCGAAGCAACAACACATAGGGTCAATTGAAAGAAACTTGCATTAACAAACGACATCTCAAAATAAAAAAACAGCAACAACGATAAAACAAAAAAACCAAATAGCTGACTGTAGAATAAAGATTTAGCAACGCCGACTTTTCTTGCGACTTGCCCTGCCAAAAAATCAGTACTTCCCCAACACAATGCTGAAATCAACCCCATCAGAATAGCCATAATGATGATCTCTTATTAATTTGTTTTTAACTGAACGCTGTTAGCAATACGTGTCGCATTTTCCATCGCTTGCTCACAGCTATTACCATAAGCCAGAACATAACCGACAATAGAACCAAAATTTTTATTTTTCGATAAAATTTTATTTTTCGATGAACTTTTACTTTTCGGCGAAATAGCGAAAGGCGTCTTTTTAAACCCCGCGGAGATAAAATAAGGAATATCAACATCTATTCTAATATCATCGACAATCCCCTCACCACGATAAAAAACAAATGCATCAGCGACAAATGGATAAACTATTTCCGACGTTGGTGATATAGAACTTTCGATACCACAAACAAAATCGACTAAGTATTTGACCATATTAATCCCAGAGGTCATGAAGATCTGTTGAGCGGCTCTGGCACCCGCTATGCGCAAATTGATTTCAACTAATACAGGCCCACGAGAGGTATAAATAAACTCTACATTTATTGCACCACCTCGTAATCCCAAAACAGCGACCCACTCTTTAACAAGCTTACAAGCCATTGTAAATTCAAATTCGGATAGCTCAGCAGGATGAGATAAACCTATCATACACAGGCTATCATCAGGAGAAACAAAAATTCTATTGATACCCATTAAATGCCATTCATCATGATTATAAACTAATTCCGCCCCATAAAAATTTCCTTGCAGGAACTCTTCTATCAAAAACTCCTCATTAACTTTACCGAGCATTGACATTGTGCCATTAGATGAAATTTCTGAAATCACATGGTAATAATCATCTAGAGATTTACAAAGTGATACCCCATAGGCCCCCGCATCACGAAGTGGCTTAATAACAAATGGAAAAGGAACTTTAGGATTTTCTGGAATATTATTATAAGAAAAAACTTCGTAAGTAGGTTGCTCATAACCATGTTGTGCCAGGATATCCCTGACATTTTTCTTACTGAATGCGTTCCTCAAACCATTTATATCCGGGTGAGGTAAACCGAATTCTCGTGCTACTTCAGACGCCACAATCATAAAATCATCATAGCAGCCTAAGATCGCAGCAACAGGAATACGGTTATCTTTAATTAAATTAATGATATCTGTACTATTTCTCGTATCGACATAATAAATATTATCAAATAATTCCTTTCTTAAATCATCATATAATCCTTTATTCATTGATTCCATTGAAGTAAATAACACAGGAGAAAACCCCAAATATCTAATATAATCAATTACCGAGCATTCAACCGGTCTTGCTTCAATAAAAATAAAAACACTCATATCTACCCCATCGTTAGTTGATATTTATTAATTTATGTCGCTTTCTTCATTCCTGAAATCATCTAATTTTATTTAACAATAAAAAATTTCATTAAAATTAAGACAACCTAATCATCATGTATAGTTCCAATTAAGATGACTTTCAAATAAAAAAACCATCAGAATACAACCAGACTCAGCTCTTTAATACATAACCGATTAAATAATAACAGGAATATTTTCATAAAAGATAACTTTACCACCAAGATAAAATATTTATTCATTTTTAAAATAAAAAAACAACCAATTATTCCATTTTAATAATCAATTTCATTTGACATATCAGACTTTATATACTTTCATTAATACTGCATTAATTTACAGATATTTTTTAGTTAACAGAATAAATTGTTTAAATTAATTTATTGTTCCCAAATTTTCTTCTTATATATTTTCATTTATAGGAGTATTTATGTCATCTCATGAAATTAGAAAAACAGTATTCAGCCCCTCTCCGTGGGAAAATAAAATGGGATACTCAAGAGGTAAAAGGGTTGGTAATCAGATCTTTATTGCAGGATGTGTCGCTTCAGATGGTGATGGAAATGTTATGGGGAAAAATGCTTACGAGCAAACTCTATTTATCATAGAAAAAATTGAGAAATATTTAAAAGAGCTTGATGCAGAACTGACTGATGTTGTCAGCACAGTAACACATTTAACAGATTTCCAACATTTTGATGATTATTGTCGAGCATTTAATGAGAAATTTGGCGATATACGCCCGGTCAATACGACTATTGCCGTTAAATCGATGGTGAAGCCAGAACATTACGTTGAAATTACAACTATTGCTATCGACAGCAAATAGTTAAATTAAAGAATAATACCAATGGTAATTGATCTCTACCTGGAGGCTTGGCATGAATAAAGTTAGCGTGCTCCCCGGTTCCACTCTTAATGGGGAAATAGTCATACCATCATCTAAGCCTCATATCCAAAGAGCGCTACTATTAGCACTGTTAAATGAAGAAATAACAACCGTAAATAATATATCGTGGTGTACCGAAACCGAAGATCTCCTTATCGCTTTACAACAGTTTGGTCTGAGAATTCTGGACAGAAGTGAAAATCACATCATATTGAAAGGAGCTCGTCCAATATATCATTGTAATGGGATCATTAACGCCAACGGTTCTGGCATGTTATTTAGAATCAGTGTCGCTTTAGCGTCACTAACAGAAAAGGAAGTTTATATAAAATGCAATGATTCACTGTTCAACAGAGAAAGCCTGTATGATGAATCATTTTTTTCATACCTGAATGTATTTGCAGAAAAACGAGAAGAAAATATCGTTATTATTTCCAGGAGAATATATCCATCACAGTCATCATTAAACTTCAATAAGAGTACTCAATTCCTATCATTCTCTCTTCTTGTTTCGCCATTTATTAAAGGGAAAAGTATTATCATTAACAACAACGGCGAAACTAAGAATGGATATGTCGATATAACAATTAACATGATGGCGTTATTGGGGAGTAAAATCACACGAATAGGCAGCACATTTATTTCAACTGAATATCAATCAAGGGATATTACGATTAACATCCCTTCTGATTTCACATCACTAAGCTACATTGCTTCGTCAATATTAAGTATTAATCGACCAAGCAGAGTCACCATCAGAAGTTATTATTTTGGTAATACAATTAACGAAAGAGTATTATTTGACATATATAAAAAATTTGGTATGAATTTAAACTATAACCCAATTAAGAATGAGCTTAATATCAACCTGGAGGAGGAACATAATGCCATTACAGATGAAATCCATTTAAATGAACTTCCTTCCGCTGCCACTAACATTATCGCGGCAGCGATTAATGGCAATCGAGATATTACATTTTCCGGTCTTAATGCTATAAACAATCATAAATGTCAACGAGCATTTATTATCAACGAAAATATACGCATGATGGGAGGAAAAAGTTATTTAATTTTTAATGATACCGGGGCTTTCAACAAAATAAAGATTAACGGTAACGGGCCATTAAACGGAGGCGTTGAAATATTCAGCTACTATGATCATCGAATTTGCGCATCCAATATTATTGCATCACTAGGGGCAAGAGAACAAACAACGGTTAATCATATACATAAATTAGATGATGGTTTTCCTGGATTTATCCAATCCTTAAGTTCTCTCGGAGCTAAAATAAGTTAGCTAACAGTATAAAAGCGAGACAAAAATATGAAGTATTATGGTAATAATCATCCGCCATTTATCGAAATAAACAAAACCAAATCATTAAATGGCTCAATAACTTTACCTGCCTCCAAAAGTTCTTCAACCCGCGCCATTCTGACTGCCTCATTAACGGAAGGTACAAGTAAAATAAATAATATGGCATCAGGGAACAATACAACAGCAATGAAATTAAACTGTTCCCGTTTAGGAGCATCATTTAATAGCGATATTACAAGGACAATCGTAGAAGGCATAGATATCAGGAAAATTGATAAAAAAATCATCTTTAACCCAGGTAATTCTGGCGTTGTATTACGGCTATTAATGGGAGTATCCGGCTATTTACCTGATACTGAATTTATTACAGAATACAGTCACTCCCTGGGTACACGATCACAATCAGAAATGGTCAATGCACTAAAATTACTCAATATTCAGTGCACCACAGTTGGGCCTGATTCACTTTTACCGATAAGCATGAAATCAGATAGGAACATCGGTAGCTACACCGAAATTTCATGCAGAAAGAGCTCTCAATTCCTGAGTGGATTACTTTACTTAGGTGCCATTAGTGAACGGGATCTGCAAATAAAAGTCATCGATACAATTACCGCACCATCAATGGTTCACACGACAATGAACAATTTGCGCAAAGCCGGCATTAATATTGAATATGACGATAAATTTCGCAATTTCTTTACGACAGGAAAGAGTCGATTTATCCCATCAGAATTTAGCGTCGGCGCTGATCCAGCCAGCACAGCGGCGATCCTTGCACTTTGCGCCTCACTGAATTCTGATGTCACCCTAAATGGTTTTTTTGAGGAAGAATTAGGTAATGGCGCGGTGGTAAATTATTTAATTAACAGTGGAACGAAAATCAGATTCATCAAGGATGATTGTCTCAATATTCGATCTGGCGGAACCCTGAAAGCGCAAGATTTCGATGGTTCACTGGCACCAGATGCTGTACCTGCACTTGCTGCATTAGCTGCGTTTGCCGACGGTAAAAGCGTTTTCTATAACATTGAACATATCCGCTATAAAGAATCAGACAGAATTTCTGATTTTCGACGGGAATTAGACAAAATAGGGATTAGATCAGAAGAAAAGCTAGACCAATTAATTATTTATGGCAACCCCTATGGATATAAAGGCGGCGTTGTTGTTGATGGTCATTACGATCATGGATTAATCATGGCGCTCACAACCATAGGTTTACATTGTGATGAGCCCCTTATTATCAGTGAGCCATATCATGTTGGTCAAACCTATCCAGAATATTTCGCCGAAATATCCACATTAGGCGCCAATGTGAACGAATTAAAATATTCTGGCCCTATACCAGAAGATGTTTAAATATCATTGATAACTCTTAACCAAAGGAATTCACTATGTGTGGAATTGGTGGTGTTTTTAATACAGAAAATAAGCCTATTGATGATATTGAGAATAAGCTACAGAATATAATGTCAAAAATAGCACATCGAGGTGATCCATCTCGGTTTAATGAGAAGATTGTCAGAAATAACTTTTCAATCGCAACCAACAGACTTGCTATTGTCGAACGCGATTCAGCCTATCAACCCATATCGAATCAGGAACATGATCTTCATCTTGTTCTGAATGGTCAAATTTATAATTACAAGTCTCTTCGAAATGAATTAATTAAACAAGGTTATCAATTTAAAAATGGTGGCGATGCAGAAGTTATCCTGATTGCCTACATTTGCTACGGCAAGTCATTTATTAAAAAATTAGATGGAATGTTTAGTTTTATTCTATTTGATAATAAGAATAATAAATTCTTATTAGGCAGAGATCACGTCGGTATAAAACCTCTCTATTACACCCAAAAAGAGGGTAACTGGTATGTGGCATCAGAAATAAAATCATTGATCGCATTTAACTCAGAAATTAAACCTGTTGAACCCGGTTCAATTTTCGACGGATTTACCAATGAGAAATATATTAGCTACGACACAACTATCCCAGCAAGCAGCGATAACTTCGAACAGGCAAAAGAAAAAGTCTATTCACTGTTAGATAATGCCGTCAGAAAGCGGGTTGACACAGACCTACCTGTGTCAATTATGTTTAGCGGCGGCATAGACAGTACCATCGTGCTCTATCTTGCAAAAAAATATCACCACGATATTACGGCGATTTCATTTGGATTACCCGGCTCAAAAGACATTGAAATTGCCCAAAGATATTGTTCTGAGAATAAGATAAAGCATATTATATATACATTTACTCAGGAAGAATTAATCAATAATATCCAAGATGCTATCTATTATGGTGAATTTTTCGAACAAATCGATGCGATTGATTCAACCATTGCTCACTTTGGCTATTATATTGCTAACCGCCTTGGCTTTAAAATTGCTTTATGTGGAGAAGGTAGTGATGAAATTTTTGCTGGCTATGATTTATTTAAGACCTATCCCGATCCCCATCATCTCTCCCTATATCGATTAAATAATCTTCATAGGACTGATTTACAAAGAGTTGATCGGGCAAGCATGAGAAATACTGTTGAAGCAAGAGTTCCCTTTATGGATTCAGCACTAGTGCCTTATGTTTTAAGCCTGGATTTCTCTTACAAACTCAATAATGGGATAGAAAAACATATTTTACGTGAAGCATTCAGAGGAAAAATACCCGAATATATTATTGACAGACCAAAAATAAGAATGCCAGATGGCAGTGGTGTAAAAAATAGTATCATTGATTACGTTAAAGATATTAAATGCAATCTACCAAGAAACATAGTTGACAGCCTTAATTCTATCGGGTTAACCAATCAAAGTTCATTGTATTTCGCTGAAAAATATCTCTCTTTTGGTTATCCACTACCGAAAGAACGCTTCAAAGAATCTGGCAAAGATTTCTCAGAATCTGGTTATTTTAATTTCATATCGTAATTTAACCATTGTGTTGATTGCTGCATTGTTTATTCTATTAACAATGCAGCTATTTAGCGATAAAAAATAGGATTTTTATTTTCATCACTTGACGTCAAATTGAAACTCAATATCCTTTTTTAAGAAATCATAACCAATAATTTCAACGCTCTTATTCTTTGATACAATTATTCCTTTTTCATTCAAACTCTTAATAACTCTATTTAATTGCCTGACTGAAACACCTAAAACAGATGCCAAATCTTCCCTTTTCTCTAATACCAACACAGTTCCATTTCTTTTCGAATGATAGTAAAGAAATCGCTTTAACTTATCCTCAACAGTTAGAAATACTCCCGTTCGAAACAAAGAAGACTCAAAAAGCTTATTACTGAGTTGTTTACAAACAAATTGAAGAAATCCAGGATCTGTTAGTCCAAATATTCTTACCGTCTCTAACGGAATTGATAGCAGTACGGATCGCTCCTGGGCAAAGACAGTATTAATTATGTTATCACCTTGGGAATGAAAAAGTTCTAAATCTCCGATAAGAAAAAGAGGAATAGCAAAGGCAAAAACAAAGAATTTTCCATTAATATTATAAAACTCAACCTTTAGCTTACCCTCAACTAAAATATAGAGATGAGTAAAAATTGATGACTGATGTGTAAGATAGGTATTTTTCTTAACCTCAACCACATCTAACTTTGGCATAAACGCTGCTGGGAGAATGCTATCAAGATGATATTTATCAACATAATCTTTCAATCTATTCTCTTTATCCCGATACATATCTAATCCACTATGTTTTAAATTACTCGATAACTAAGTATACCCGTTATCTTTCAAGTTGCCTCTTTGTTGGCTGCACTCACTCACCCCGGTCACATAGTTATCTATGCTCCCGGGGATTCGCTCCCTTGCCGTCGCGATGCAGCTTGAAATCCATAGGGTATATATTTAAACATTTTCGATTTTTCCATTTATTCTCCGTTAATTTCCCCACTAAAGTATTTATTGATAACAAATAATATATTTAATAAATTTTTCTCCACTATACACAAGGATAAATAGAATTTAATTTTTCACCATGGCAATCTCATTATTTCCTTTTCCAGTCGGCTTTTCAATTCATTACCACAAAAGGAAGCGTATAATGCATTTAAATTTGTTTCAATAAAATCACTATATTGCCAACCAAAATATCGATTAATCCTCAAATATTCTTCACATAAGGTAATGTTTGCAACTGTCCGGGTATCTGTATTAATCCCAATATTTACACCAATCTCTTTTAAAAAATTAACTGGATGGTTTTCATAGATATCATAAATATCGCAAACAATATTACATGTCGGGCAAATTTCTAAATGTATATTTCTTTCTATCAGAAGATCAATAACATCTCGATCTTCAATACTTCTGACACCATGACCTATACGAGAAATATTTAATTTATTGATAGTCTCGCGCACACTTTCAGCCCCTTTCGCTTCTCCTGCATGCGCAATAACATTTCCACCATTTTCCAACACCATTCTAAACGCATTCAAATGTGCATTAAGTGGATATCTTGCCTCATCGGCAGCAAGATCGAGAGCAACAACACCGTAATTAGAATATTCATTGACAAGATATGCGGTTCTCAAACTTTGATCTTCTGAAAAATGCCGCAATGTGCATAATATTAAACCTGCTGCTATACCATATTTGACTGAATAATTTTCTATTGACTCTAAAGCAATTTCTACAATATCGCGATCACTTAACCCTAAGCAAAGATGAAGTAAAGGTGCAAATCTAATTTCAGCATAAATTACATTATCGCTTTTTAATTGTATGAAAAGATCTTCTACAGCATCAGCTATTACATCCCTTTTTTGTAATAAATCCAATGAAGGCGTAATTTTATTTAAAAAATCACCTAAATCATGGCATTTTTCAGGGGCAATATATTTTTCACAAAATGACTTCTGGGTAATATCAGGAATAAGTTTTTTAACGAAATGATAACTCAACCCACAATCAAGATGCGTATGTAACTCTACTTTTCTCAGTAAATCAGGATTAAAATTCATCTTTTATCCTCCTATATGACTAAAATTACGATAATAATGTAAATAGTTTATTCTTAAATACCTTACCCTTGATTTCAGTCACCACAATCATATTATGAGGATGATTGAGAAGATCGGTTGAATCAATAACTAAATGCCCATATGAACGTGCACTTTGATATTCAACATAACCATACACCTCTAATTTATCCTCTATCATTTCATTCGGATATAAAGCAATAGCCATTGTTATAGGATCAGGCAGATCAAATCCCTTTCTATTCGTTCTTCCCTCATTGAATTCAATCAATGTTCTATTACAGCTCACTGCAAACTGACCAAGATCACCTAAAGAATTTAATTTATCCATATCGAATTCATCAATAAAAGCCTGTTCCATACCTAACTCCCACCCACAAAAGATAAGAGGCAATCCAGAATTCAATACGATATGTGCCGATTCAGCATCAGAATAGATATTGAATTCAGCTAATGGCGTAATATTACCTGACTTCAATCCAGAACCACCCATAATATAAATTACTTTAATAAATTTATATAAATCCGGCTCTTTTAAGATAGCCATTGCGATATTTGTCAACGGCCCCAAAGTGATTATTTCTATCTCGCCAGGAAATCTTTTCACGATATCAATAATTGCATCTACTGCATGTTTATCTTCTGCTATTAGCGAAGGCTCTGGTAAATTCATATTACCCATACCATCTTTTCCATGAATATGATATGAAGCATAGTGATCTCTAAATAATGGTTTACTCATCCCTTCATATACCGGAGGAATATATGTTCCTGCTTTTTCAATACTGACTAACGCATTTTGCCTGCACTGAGCAACAGCACAATTACCGGCAACAATAGTAATACCTTCAATAAAAACTGAGGGTTCACGGAGCGCCATCAGTAATGCAACTGCATCATCGGATGCCGTATCTGTATCAATAATGAAATGTCTCATAGCCTATTTCCCTTTATCATGTTCCTTACATTAGGCTATAAGTTCCGCCAAAAAAAAGTCATATGACCTTTTTCCAGAATCAAGAAACAATGTGCACAGAGATAGATAACCAATATGTGATCTACTTCACAATACATCGTCAATAGATAATTTGAATAAATACGTTCTAAAATGAAGGTAACAGAGATAGCATCATTTGCATAATTTCTGGAGCCGTCTCGAAGAAATTGACAAAAAACGCCATAATTTACCTTAAAAAGCGCTTCCTTGACATATTTTCCACATTTTCTCCATTTTTTAGCCTATCCTCACTGTCTAAACTAATAGCATGTGATTAAACCGATATTTCAGTCGGACATAATCAATAATCAAGCAACACCTTGGCCTTGCGTTTGAGAGAATGTCGAAGAAATGAATCAAAATAATAAACACCGTACCTTCCTTTTCCGTGTAGTTTTCCGTGTAGTATTGGCCGCTGTTGCCATTGCTGCCGCCATATTTTTCTGGTACCAACTTAAAACCCCTCAACAATCTAACCCATCTGATCAATCCTCTGGTTTAAAACATTCCCCTTTACCCCCGGTTCAGGTTGCCACGGCAAAAGAGCAGGCAGTCCCTCGCTTTCTGGCCGGGCTTGGCACCATTCAAGCCGCCAATACCGCCACGGTAACCAGCCGGGTTGAAGGTCAGCTTATCGCTTTGCACTTTCAGGAAGGTCAACAAATTAAACAAGGGGATTTACTGGCAGAAATTGATCCACGCCCTTTTCAGGTTCAACTCGCACAAGCCAAAGGCCAACTGGCTAAAGATGAAGCAATATTGGCGAATGCCCGTCAGGATCTCAATCGCTACCAGAAATTGGCAAACACTCACCTGATTTCCCAACAAGAAATGGATAATCAACGTGCACTTGTCCGCCAACACGAAGCCAGTCTGAAAGTTGATCAAGCAGCAATTGATAGTGCAAAACTTCAACTCACTTACAGCCATATTACGGCTCCCATTTCCGGTAAAGTAGGCTTGAAACAGATCGATGTAGGAAATTTTATTTCCAGTGGCAACAGCTCTCCTATTGTGGTTATTACCCAAACCGATCCGGTAGATGTGCTATTTTCACTCCCTGAAAACGATATTAATGCTGTTTTACAAGCTCAGAAAACGAATCATGACGTCGTTGTTAGTGCCTGGGATCGCAATAACCAGCAACAACTTGCCGAAGGAAAACTGTTGAGCATTGATAATCAAATTGATGCTACTACCGGCACAATTAAACTGAAAGCTCGTTTTTCCAATCAAGATAGCATCTTATTCCCAAATCAGTTTGTTAATGTCCGTATTAAAGTCGATACACTGGAAAACGCAGTAGTGATCCCAAATGCTGCCCTGCAAATGGGTAATGAAGGGAATTTTGTCTGGATGTTAGGTAAAGAGAATAAAGTCAGCAAACATCTGGTCACAGTCAAATTGCAGGATACAAAACGCGTTGTTATCAGTACCGGCTTAGCAGCAGGTGATAAAGTGGTCACTGATGGTATCGATCGCCTGACAGATGGCGCTAAGGTAGATATTGTCACACCGATGGCAAATAAACCTCAGCCACAAAAACATGATAAAACGGAGAATTCCTGATGCAGGTGAACGCCCCGATCCCAGGAGGCGGACCGTCACGCCTGTTCATCTTGCGACCAGTTGCCACCACGCTGTTTATGGCAGCAATCTTGCTGGCAGGTATTATCGGCTATCGCATGCTACCCGTGTCTGCATTACCGGAAGTGGACTATCCTACCATTCAGGTTGTCACACTCTACCCCGGTGCAAGCCCCGATGTGATGACTTCGGCAGTCACCGCACCACTGGAGCGCCAACTCGGACAGATGTCTGGTCTTAAACAGATGGCATCTCAAAGTTCCGGCGGGGCTTCCGTTATCACATTACAATTCCAGCTAACTTTGCCGTTAGATGTCGCCGAGCAGGAAGTACAAGCGGCTATCAATGCAGCCAGTAATTTACTGCCAAATGACCTGCCTTACCCTCCCATTTACAGCAAAGTTAACCCCGCTGATCCGCCTATTTTAATGCTGGCAGTCACCTCCGATGCAATGCCAATGACACAGATTCAAGATATGGTGGAAACCCGTATCGCACAGAAAATTTCACAGGTCAACGGCGTAGGATTGGTGACACTCGCCGGCGGCCAGCGACCAGCCGTCAGAGTGAAGCTAAACGCCCAAGCAGTCGCTGCACAGAAATTGGATAGTGAAACCATCCGCACCGCTATCAACAATGCTAACGTTAATTCCGCCAAAGGTAGCCTTGATGGTCCGACTCGCTCTGTCACGCTTTCAGCCAACGATCAAATGAAGTCAGTAAATGATTACCGCAACTTGATCATTGCCTATAAAAATGGCTCTCCAGTACGGTTACAAGATGTCGCAACCATTGAACAAGGCGCTGAAAATACCAAACTAGGTGCATGGTCAAATAACAAGCAAGCGATTGTGATTAATATTCAGCGCCAGCCCGGTGCCAATGTGATTGAAACTACAGATAATATTCGTCAGATGTTGCCGGAACTTATCAGCAGCTTACCAAAGTTCGTCGATATGAAAATCCTGACTGACCGCACGACAACCATTCGTGCCTCAGTGAAAGATGTTCAGTTTGAGCTGTTACTGGCAATTGCATTGGTTGTTATGGTGATTTACCTGTTTTTACGTAACGGTATTGCAACACTTATCCCCAGTATCGCCGTTCCTCTTTCATTGATCGGTACATTCGCAGTGATGTATTTCTGCGGTTTCTCCGTCAATAATCTGACGCTAATGGCGCTCACCATTGCCACCGGTTTTGTCGTGGACGATGCCATTGTGGTCATTGAAAATATCTCCCGTTATATAGAACAAGGCGAGAAACCGATGACAGCAGCATTGAAAGGTGCAGGTGAAATCGGTTTTACCATTATCTCCCTGACTTTCTCTTTGATTGCAGTGCTAATCCCGCTGCTTTTTATGGGCGATATCGTTGGTCGCCTGTTTCGTGAGTTTGCAATTACCCTGGCCGTGGCAATCCTGATTTCAGCCATTGTCTCACTGACATTAACCCCCATGATGTGCGCTCGCATACTGAAACCGGAATCACAGATAAAACACAACCGTTTTGAACAAGCTAGTGAACGCTTTCTTGAACAAATGATTGCCGGTTATGCCACATGGCTGAAAAGAGCACTGAACCACCCGTGGATCACCTTTAGCATCGCCCTAAGCACATTGGCGCTAACTGCTTTGCTCTATCTAATGATTCCAAAAGGATTTTTTCCATCGCAAGATAATGGGCTGATTCAGGGAACACTAGAAGCGCCACAATCCATTTCCTTCGCTGCAATGGTGGATAAACAACAGCAAGTTTCATCCTTATTACGACAAGACCCGGCAGTAGAAAATATCACCACTTTTGTGGGCATTGATGGCAGTAACCCAACATTGAATAACGGGCGACTGCAAATCACGCTTAAACCACTCAATCAGCGTGATGACAGAATTGTTGACATTATTCCGCGTTTGCAGGAAAAAGTTGCCGCTATACCCGGCATAAAGCTCTATCTGCAACCGATGCAGGATTTGACGATTGATACTCAGGTGACTCGAACCCAATACCAATTCACTTTGCAGGCAACCTCTCTGGATGAATTGAGTATCTGGGTGCCAAAATTGTTGACTGAACTAAAACAGAGAACAGAACTAGTTGATATCAGCAGTGATTGGCAAGATCAAGGGCTGATCGCCTACGTTAAAGTAGACCGAGACACTGCCAGCCGATTGGGTATCTCAATGGCCGCTATAGATAACGCACTCTACAACGCATTCGGCCAGCGGCTAATTTCAACCATTTATACCCAGGCTAATCAATATCGGATCATCCTGGAACATGATGTGACATCGACTCCAGGGCTGGCAGCATTTGATAACATCCGTCTTAACGGAACTGACGGTCATGTCGTACCTCTCAGGGCTATTGCGACTATTGAACAAAGATTTGGCCCACTGGCAATCAATCATCTGGCTCAATTTCCCTCAGCAACATTTTCTTTCAACGTTGCCGAGAATGCCTCTCTCGAACAGGCGGTCAATGCTGTTAGTGATGCAGCACAATTGATCAAAATGCCCAAAGACATTTCCACTCAATTCCAGGGAGCAACGCTGGCATTTGAAAGCGCACTGGGCAATACATTGTGGTTAATCGCGGCTGCCATTATCGCTATGTATATCGTGCTAGGCATACTGTATGAAAGCTTCATCCATCCGGTAACAATCCTCTCTACTTTGCCGACAGCAGGAGTGGGTGCACTACTGGCGCTAATGATGGCAGGCCATGAACTGGATGTCATTGCGATCATCGGCATTATCTTGTTGATAGGTATTGTGAAGAAAAATGCCATCATGATGATCGATTTCGCGCTGGCAGCAGAACGTGAACAGGGATTATCGCCTTACGAAGCCATTTATCAGGCGTGTTTATTACGTTTTCGCCCGATTCTGATGACCACAATGGCAGCATTACTTGGGGCACTTCCCTTGATGCTCAGCACCGGTGTAGGCGCTGAATTACGTCGACCTCTGGGTATCTGTATGGTCGGTGGATTGATTATGAGCCAGATCCTGACGTTGTTTACTACACCAGTGATCTATTTACTGTTTGACCGTCTGGCCCACTATCGTCGCAATCGCCAGCTCTCAGCCCCAGACACTTCATCTATTGATCATCAGGAGCCGCGGTGAAATTTTTTGCCTTATTTATCCAACGTCCTGTTGCCACCACGCTATTGAGTTTAGCCATAACCCTATGCGGGGTATTGGGATTTACCTTGTTGCCGGTTGCTCCTTTACCACAAGTGGATTTTCCGGTGATCTCTGTTTACGCCTCATTACCGGGCGCTTCACCGGAGACAATGGCCTCATCTGTCGCGACTCCACTAGAGCACGCCTTAGGCCGAATTGCCGGAGTCAATGAAATGACATCCAGTAGCTCCCTTGGCAACACCAATATCACACTGGAATTTGATCTCAATCGTGATATCAACAGTGCAGCACGGGATGTACAGGCAGCACTGAATGCCGCTCAAAGTCTGTTGCCTTCCGGTATGCCGAGCAAGCCGCATTATTACAAAGTCAACCCGTCTGACGCCCCGATTATGATCCTCACATTGACTTCTGATACCTATAATCAGGGGCAACTTTATGATTTTGCGTCTACTCAACTGGCTCAGAAAATCGCCCAAGTTGAAGGTGTTAGTGAAGTCTCTGTTGGCGGAAGTTCATTACCCGCAGTCAGAGTTGAATTGAATCCCGGCGCTCTGTTTCATCAGGGAGTTTCACTCGATGCGGTACGCAAAGCTATCAGCAATGCCAATGTTCGCCGCCCACAAGGATATGTGGATTCCGATCAGCAACACTGGCAAATTCAAACTAATGATGAGTTAAAAACAGCCGAAAGCTATCGCCCGATCATCGTTCACTACAACAACAGTTCACCAGTGCGATTGCAGGATGTCGCAAATGTACAAGATTCTGTTCAGAATGTCAGAGCAGCCGGAATGTCTGGCGGTGAACCGGCTATTTTATTGATTATTCGCCGTGAAGCAGGCGCGAATATTATTGCCACAGTAAACCGTATCCGTGAACAATTGACTGCATTACGTGAATCTATTCCTGCCAGTATTCAACTTAAAGTTGCTCAAGACCGCACACCAACTATTCGTGCTTCATTAGCGGAAGTAGAACGAGCATTGGTGATTGCTATCGGGCTGGTCATTCTGGTGGTATTCCTGTTCTTGCGTTCTGGTCGCGCAACATTGATCCCTGCCATTGCTGTACCTGTTTCACTTATTGGCACATTTACCGCCATGTATCTGTGCGGTTTCAGTTTGAACAATCTTTCTTTAATGGCGCTGACAGTTGCCACAGGGTTTGTGGTAGATGATGCGATTGTGGTACTGGAGAATATTTCCCGCCACCTTGAAGCTGGCATAAAACCCATGCAAGCGGCACTACGAGGTGTCCGGGAAGTGGGTTTTACGGTCCTCTCGATGAGTATTTCGCTGGTAGCAGTCTTTATCCCACTGCTGCTCATGGATGGATTGGTTGGTCGGCTGTTCCGTGAATTTGCCATTACCCTAACCACATCAATCGGCATCTCATTATTGGTTTCTCTCACACTAACGCCAATGATGTGCGCTCATTTACTAAAATCTCAGCTTCCCAAAGCACAGAAGAAAATACGGGGATTCGGTAAAGTTCTACTGAAAATTCAGCAAGTTTACGGACGCTCCCTGATGTGGGCTCTTAATCATAGCCGTTGGGTATTGTTAATTTTGGCTGGCATCATTGCCCTAAATGTTTGGCTCTATATCAATATCCCCAAAACTTTCTTCCCAGAGCAAGATACCGGTCGGTTGCTAGGGTTTGTTCGGGCAGATCAAAGTATCTCTTTCCAATCTATGCGTGAAAAAATGAAAAATTTCATGCAGACAATCAATGCAGATCCTACGGTAGACAACGTTATCGGTTTTACCGGTGGTGGGCGGGTAAATAATGGCTTTATGTTTATCTCCCTAAAACCATTGAAAGAACGTTCAGAAAGCACTGAACAGGTTATTTCACGCCTGAGAATTAAACTTGCCAATGAACCGGGAGCAAATCTATTTCTTATTCCGGTACAAGATATTAGGACTGGCGGTCGCCAGGCTAATGCCAGCTATCAATTCACATTGCTGGCAGATGATCTGAATGATCTTCGCAAATGGGAGCCTATTATCCGTAAAGCATTAGGGCAATTACCGCAACTGACTGACGTGAATTCAGATAAGGAGGATAAAGGCGCTGAAATGGCAATAATCTATGACCGCGATACCATGTCTCGTCTGGGCATTAATGTCAGTGAAGCCAATAGCTTGCTAAATAATGCTTTTGGTCAACGACAAATATCCACCATTTATCAACCACTTAATCAGTACAAGGTTGTGATGGAAGTTGCACCAGAATATACGCAGGATGTCAGCGCACTGGAAAAAATGTTTGTGATTAACAATCAAGGAAAAGCCATTCCGCTCTCCTATTTTGCCCATTGGCAACCGGCTAACGCACCGCTAAGCGTCAATCATCAAGGGCTTTCTGCTGCTTCAACCATTGCTTTCAACATACCGGAAGGCTATACCCTCTCTGATGCTGTCAATGCGATTGAAAGAACCATGACTGAACTTGGTGTACCCTCAACGGTTCGAGGCACTTTTGCTGGTACCGCCCAGATTTTCCAGGAAACCCAGAAATCACAATTATTCTTGATTCTGGCCGCCATTATTACCGTCTATCTGGTGTTAGGGATATTGTATGAAAGTTATATTCATCCACTGACCATTCTTTCTACTCTGCCTTCGGCCGGTATTGGTGCCCTGCTGGCACTGGAACTGTTTGACACACCATTCAGCCTGATAGCATTAATAGGCATCATGTTATTGATTGGTATCGTAAAAAAGAACGCCATTATTATGGTGGATTTTGCCATTGAAGCTCAACGTAACGGTAATATCCGCGCCCGTGATGCGATATTCCAAGCTAGCCTGTTACGTTTCCGTCCGATTCTGATGACCACACTGGCCGCCTTGTTTGGTGCCCTGCCACTGGTTTTGAGTAGTGGCGACGGTGCGGAATTACGCCAACCCTTAGGAATAACCATTGTGGGTGGTTTGGTTATGAGCCAGCTTTTAACACTATATACCACACCGGTTGTCTATCTCTGTTTTGATCGATTAAGAGAAAAGTGGCAACAACGGCGTACTACCAGGCAAATTATGGAGCAATTATGAAACTCGGCATCAGTGGTAAACTGTTTATGGCCATTTTCGCCACTTGTATGCTAGTACTCATCACCATGCACTGGGGCGTAAGAAGCAGCTTCCAGCATGGTTTTATTGGTTATATAAAACAAAATATCCAGTTACGTACAACCATGTTAGCTGAAGCACTGGCTGAACAATATCAACAATATGGCAGTTGGAAATTCTTAAAGAGGAATGACCGGGCAATTTTTCAAATCATTCGCTCCATTGAACAAACCAGTGAAAGCCGCCAGGGTCCACCGCCTCGTGGTTGGCGAACTCAATTTTGGGTGGTGGACAGTAATATGAAACTACTGGTTGGTCATGAAGGCAAAATCCCGGCAGAGACTTATCGCAAACCGATCATCTATCATCATCAAGTCGTTGGCTGGGTCATTGTCAGCACATCAGATAAAATTACCCGTCAAGCTGATATCAGTTTTGATCGCCAACAACAACTGACAAGCTGGATAATTGCCGGTTTATCTACCTTGCTGGCAATGATAGCCACACTATTATTATCCCGCGGTATGTTAAAACCCGTTAAACGTTTGGTTGAAGGAACGCATAAATTGGCAGCCGGTGATTTCAGTGCCCGAGTCACACCATCAAGTAAAGATGAAATTGGTCAGCTTGCCCACAATTTTAACCAACTCGCCAGTACCTTGGAAAAAAACGAGCAGATGCGTCGCGATTATATGGCAGATATTTCTCATGAACTACGCACTCCCCTTTCTATATTGCGTGGCGAATTGGAAGCGTTACAGGATGGTGTTCACAAACCAACTCCAGAAATACTCAATTCGTTATTGGCTGAAATTACCACATTGACCAAACTGGTTGATGATCTACACCAGCTATCTCTATCCGATCGCGGGGCGCTGGCATACCGGAAAGAATTTATCAACATCAGTGAGTTAATTCAGGTTGCTATCGCATCTTATCGTGGACGTTTCCTTGATAAACAAATCCAAATGGATATTAAACTTCCTGAAATTATTATGGTGCTTGCTGACCCAAGCAGATTGACTCAGCTATTTCATAATTTACTGGAAAATAGTCTTCGCTATACCGCTGATAATGGAAAATTGATCATTAAAGGTTATTCTGACAATAACCACTTCATTCTGAATTGGGAAGACAGCAAGCCCGGCTTGTCACCAGAGCAATGCCAACGGGTTTTTGAACGATTCTACCGCAGTGAATCCTCACGAAACCGTGCCAGTGGTGGATCAGGACTTGGGTTAGCTATTTGCTATAACATCGTTGAAGCACATAACGGTACGATCCATGCCGAACCCTCACCTTTAGGTGGCCTGAGAATTATCGTAGAATTGCCGCTAACTGAATCCCTTGACGGCGAAACATTATGAGTACAGAATTTGAACATTATACTGTTTTGATTGTTGAAGATGAGCCAAAGCTTGGACAGTTGCTGGTGGATTACTTACAGGCGGCTAATTACCAAACCCAGTGGCTACTGCGAGGTGATGAAGCTGTCTCCCATGTACAGCAACACAATCCAGATATTATTTTGCTGGATTTGATGCTTCCAGGCTGTGATGGCATCTCTATCTGTCGGGAAATTCGTCGCTTCTCTGACATACCGATTATTATGGTCACCGCCAAAACGGAAGAAATTGACCGTTTACTTGGATTGGAAATCGGGGCAGATGATTATATTTGTAAACCTTACAGCCCACGTGAAATTGTCGCGCGAGTTAAAACGATTCTTCGTCGCTGTTACCGACCACAAGATATTGTCAAGCAAAGCGATCTACAAATTGACGAAGCCTGTTTCCAAGCGCGTTACCGCAATAAAATACTGGATTTGACCCCGGTTGAATTCCGGTTATTAAAAACGATGGCAAGTCGCCCAGGGCAAGTATTTTCCCGCGATAATTTACTGAATAATCTATATGACGATCACCGAATCGTGACAGACCGTACCATTGATAGCCACATTAAAAATTTACGCCGTAAACTGGAACAATTGGATGACAGTAAAACATTCATTCGTTCTATTTATGGACTTGGTTACCGATGGGAAGCGGATATATGCCGTTTGTTATAACTGTCACACTTTAACTGAATTAAATTTCTTTCAACCTTTCACCGGTCAGAAATTCAGCTATATTAAAAATACTTACCTTTAATTGGAGGAATTTCTTATGGCTGTAGGTCATTATGATCTTAAGAGAACAAAAAACAAGCAGTATTACTTCAATTTAAAAGCATCGAACGGTGAAGTTATCCTTACCAGTGAAATGTATACCACCAAGGCAGCAGCGAATAAAGGAATTCGTTCTGTCCAAGCAAATTCACCGGCAGAAAAAAACTTCGAAATCAGAGAAAACAAATCTGGCAAGTCTTATTTCGTGCTGAAAGCGAGAAACTATCAAGTTATCGGCATCAGCGAGTCTTTCGATAATGAAGTCGCAGCCAAAAAAAGCATTCAATCTGCGATTAAACACGGTTCTAGCGTCAATGTTCGAGATCTGACAAAGTCAGAATGATATTTTTTCATGATAAACCGCACCTTATCAGTTGAAAGTTATCGTCAATTGATAAGGCGCTCTTCATCGATCACGTTCTTTGTTGATCAATAGAACCAAACGTTTCGTGCTAATAAATTTGTATCCCCAACAAATTAAGCGTTAGAATCCCCGGCCTTATCCTTACTTTTTATAGTGAAAACTCATCTCAACTCAAACCGAGAATTTTTAAACCATGTTTACTCCAGAATTACTTTCCCCTGCCGGTTCGCTGAAAAATATGCGTTATGCTTTTGCCTATGGCGCAGATGCCGTATATGCTGGCCAACCGCGTTACAGCCTGCGTGTTCGCAATAATGAATTTAATCACGAAAATCTGGCACTCGGCATTAAAGAAGCTCATGAACTTGGTAAGCGCTTTTATGTTGTGGTCAATATTGCTCCTCACAATGCCAAATTGAAAACTTTTATCCGCGATCTAAAGCCTGTCATCGAGATGGAACCTGATGCCCTCATTATGTCTGATCCCGGACTGATTATGATGGTTCGTGAAGCTTTTCCTGAAATGGAAATTCATCTTTCCGTTCAAGCTAACGCGGTTAACTGGGCGACAGTAAAATTCTGGCAACAAATGGGGCTGACACGGGTCATTCTTTCCCGTGAACTTTCTCTGGATGAAATTAACGAGATTCACCAGCAGGTTCCCGATATGGAACTGGAAGTTTTCGTACATGGTGCATTGTGTATGGCCTATTCCGGCCGTTGCCTATTATCCGGCTATATTAATAAACGAGATCCCAATCAGGGAACCTGCACTAATGCCTGCCGTTGGGAATATCATGTCCAAGAAGGCAAAGAGGATGATATCGGTAATATTGTGCATATGCATGAACCGATACCGACAAAAAATATCGAGCCAACATTGGGAAAAGGCACACCAACAGATAAAATATTTACGTTCGAAGAAGCAAAACGCCCTGGTGAATATATGTCAGCTTTCGAAGATGAACATGGCACTTACATCATGAATTCCAAAGATTTACGTGCAGTTGAACATGTTGAGCGATTAACTAAAATGGGCGTTCACTCTCTGAAAATTGAAGGACGTACAAAATCCTTCTATTACTGCGCTCGCACAGCACAAGTTTACCGCCGAGCCATTGATGATGCCGTTGCAGGGAAACCTTTTGATCCAACACTGCTAACAACGCTGGAAGGACTTGCTCATCGCGGTTATACCGAAGGATTTTTGCGCCGTCATACCCATGATGCCTATCAGACTTATGAATACGGTTACTCTATATCCGATACCCAACAATTTGTTGGTGAATTTACAGGTGAGCGAGTCAACGGATTGGCTGAAGTTACTGTTAAGAATAAATTCATGATCGGAGACCGCCTCGAATTAATGACACCGTCAGGCAATATCCAGTTTACATTGGAAGCAATGCATGATAAAAAAGGCCAATCAATGGAAGTTGCGCCTGGGGATGGGTATATTGTTTATTTACCAATTCCTAAACAAATTGATATTAATTTCGCCTTATTAATACGTAATCTAAATGGTATTAATTCTCAATATCCTCAAACGAACCGAGACTCAGACAAATAATCATCAATATCCCCTCTTCATGATGATATATTTCTTTTTTTAGAAACAGATCACATCAATACTATTTTATTTACCGTAGTATTGTTGGTGAAAAATAAAAAATTAAAAAAGTTTTGCAGTAAGACTAGGAACCACCTCCTTGGCCGGCTCAATCTCCCTTGAGCTGGCCTTTTCTTTTTTGCTCCGAGAAATAAAATCAACAAGTTACAGAATTCATTTACATGATTAATTAAATAGAGAAATTTAACTATTAAATCAATGAATATTTATAGTAATGTGTTTCTTATACTCTACATATTAATAAGAAAATATTTCTACTTATTGAAATATCACACTATCTAAAGAAATGTAATTAAAATTTTCCACTGTTTAATAATTCAGGAAATCCATCATATTTAGACCAAATATTATACAATTTGATAGAATTAATCAGGTGAAAATTATGAAAACAGATAATTACAATTTACTTATTGTTAAAACTATTAGTTCAACATTTACCTGACTATATCCACTTAATCACCCAAAACGGCTTTTGCTTCATATACCCATAATATAAATAAGGGTAAAATAACCCAATCACCCCAAAGCTGATAAATGACAGCGCAGTATCTGTTGCTCCCTCATAGAAATCCCCTAATAGGAGCTGCTCAGTAAACCAAAAGACCATAAAAACGCATTTTTACACTGGATCAGCATGAAAAATATCATCTAACAATAACATCAAGAAAAATCAGCTTAGCGAGTAACAGTAATAAACAGTCAACCTTCATCTATCAAACTCAGTTTGTATCAACAGGTACAATGACTTTATAAAAAATCGTTTGCAAACAAGTTACTAAAGAGGAAACGTAATAATAAATTATTCTTGGTAAATGGAAGAAACCGAAATATCACCATTCGCAATAGAAACATGAGAAATTTTCCATCTATGACAAAATCAAACGATATTGATGTATTTATCAATCAGCTAATTAATTGATAAATACAAGTCAAAACTAAAAATTTAGTATGATTATTATTCTGTATTATTATCACTTTTACAAAAGAATAAATAACTATATTGACTGTTGCTTACAGGATTATATGAATTTAAAAACATTAACGTCAAAAATGGTTATTTATCATATATAATGTTGTAACATAGTTATAAATAAATTGACAAAATAAAAAATTATTTACATGAATAATTAAAATCAATGCCACTTATACCTAATAGATTTCGAGTTGCAGCGCGGCGGCAAGTGAGCGATGCATCTTGAAATCCATAGGGTATATATTATAAATTAATAAAGAACAATAATGAAAAAATTCATTCCACATTTTTTTGATATTAATAAAGATAAATAATTAAATTTATAAGATATAATCTATATAGGTTAAAAACATTCTCAGCAAAATAAAATACAATTGCTTTTCAAGGCTTTACATAAATAATAATGTATATCCAATCTACGATGAAAACATTTTATTGTTGAATAATAAAAGCAAATGAAATATTAACAAGATCAATAAAGACGATGGGTTTAACTATATTAATATTTCAATTTACCAAAACCTTATCAATGTCAATGCTATCAATACAGTGGAAAATTTATTCTTTATCGGTATTAAATCTCATATACCTAATTTATCTTATTCCAAGAAAACTGTCTGTTAGCAAACGATAAGAATTACGAAAACATATAATCCAACACATAAAAATCTTACGCTTTCTCCCCCATATCCCCTAAAGAATGGTAACGTCACTTTTGCACTAAATAGCCACTTTTCAGGTAATAAAATTCTCTTTAACCTCACACCTGAAGCGATCCACTACCACATCCCTCCCAATATAACTTGTTATCCTAAAAAGGATAAATGACAATCGATAGCATCTTTTCATAACTGGAGTAAGACATGACTGATATCGCTAAGTTGTTAGGCAAAGATGCGGATAGTTTATTGCAACATCGTTGTAGTACCATTCCGAGTGAAAATCTTTATCTGCCAGGCTCAGATTTTGTTGACCGCGTAATGATCGACAATAACCGACCCAATACGGTTCTGCGCTCCATGCAAACCTTGTTAAATCATGGTCGCCTTGCAGGTACGGGTTATTTGTCTATTTTGCCAGTGGATCAAGGTGTAGAACATTCTGCCGCCGCTTCTTTTGCAGCAAACCCTCTCTATTTCGATCCAAAAAATATCGTTGAACTGGCTATTGAAGCCGGCTGTAACTGTGTTGCCTCTACTTATGGCGTGTTATCCGCTGTTTCTCGTCGTTATGCTCATAAGATCCCATTTTTGGTTAAACTGAACCACAATGAAGCACTGAGCTATCCCGCTCAATATGATCAAACTTTATATGCCAGTGTTGAACAAGCATTCGAGATGGGCGCTGTTGCCGTTGGAGCAACAATTTACTTTGGTTCTATTGAATCACGGCGTCAAATTGAGGAAATTTCAGCCGCCTTTAAACGGGCGCATGAATTGGGCATGGTAACGGTATTGTGGGCCTACCTACGTAATTCCGCCTTCAAAAAAGAGGGGGTAGATTATCACTCCAGTGCAGACCTAACAGGCCAGGCTAACCATTTGGCAGCCACTATCGGTGCCGATATCGTTAAACAAAAAATGGCCGAAAATAACGGCGGCTATACGGCGATTGGCTTTGGTCATACCGATAAACGTGTTTACACTAATTTAACTACCGATCATCCTATCGATCTGGTCCGTTATCAGATAGCTAACTGCTACATGGGTCGCGCCGGTATGATTAACTCAGGTGGTGCATCCGGTAATAATGATTTGAGTGACTCCGTTCGTACCGCTGTCATTAATAAACGCGCTGGCGGTATGGGGCTAATCCTCGGCCGTAAGGCGTTCAAAAAATCCATGAAAGAAGGCATTGAACTGATTAATGCAGTTCAAGATGTCTATCTGGATAAGCAAGTCACTATAGCCTAAATCAAGCTTATCGCCGGTGATAATGAATATACCCTTCATCTTTCAAGCTGCTGCTTTGTTGGCGGCTTTCACTCACCCCAGTCACATAGTTATCTATGCTCCTGGGGATTCGTTCACTTGCCGCCGCGCTGCAACTCGAAATCTATTAGGTATAGATCGTAAGTCGCTACCAAAGCTGAGTTATACTGCCCTCACAGCATAAACACCTTACTCTTCTTGTTCATTATCACTTTCTCACCAAATCCCGAAAACGCCAATCATACTCTCACCACCACTGATGAAAATGGTGCACAGGCCCAATTCCTTTTCCTACATCTAACGAGTCCGCTTGTTCTAACGCCGTCTGGAGGTATGATTTGGCAACAGGCAATGTTGTCTGCCAATTCGAATAACGCGGACGTAAAGCGGCCAGTGCAGCGGAGAGCGTACACCCTGTACCATGTGTATGACGAGTATTAATTCTGGGCGCAGTAAAACGCCATTCTCCCTCAACAGTAAATAGCCAATCAGGGCTTTCATGTTCTGTAAGGTGCCCGCCTTTCAGTAAAACGGCTTCGCATCCTAGCGATAATAATTCACGCCCTTGTTTTTGCATCTCCGTTTCGGTTTTTGCTACAGGGCATTTCAATATCGCTGCGGCTTCCGGCAAATTTGGGGTAATCAACGAAGTCTTCGGTAATAATCGTTCAACAACCTCGGAAACCGCTTCCGACGCCAGCAACGGATCGCCACTTTTCGCAATCATTACCGTATCCAATACAACATAAGGAACGGAATAACGACTTATTGCGTCGGCAACAACGGCAACGTTGGCTGCATTAGATAACATGCCTATCTTAGCGCTATCAATTCTGATATCTGACAACACAGATTCAAGCTGTGCCGCAACAAAAGTAGGATCGATATCATAAATAGATTGCACACCACAGGTATTTTGCGCAACAAGCGCCGTCATTACTGTTGTGCCATAAGCACCAAGTGCAGAGAAAGTTTTTAGGTCGGCTTGAATGCCAGCACCACCACTAGGATCAGTACCAGCAATTGTCAGTGAATTGATTCTTATCATAGGTACTCCTTCCAACCAGCAAAAGAAAAGCAAGTATCAGGAAAAAGACACCTCGACTTCCCTACGCTGGCATTATCCAGATCAGGTATTACGGGTCCATCTCAGCTCAGCGAAGAGCGCCCCGAGTCAAAACAAAAACACCCTATCAGATAACTAACAGGGTGATATTGGTATATACCCGTTATCTTTCAAGTTGCCTCTTTGTTGGCTGCTCTCACTCACCCCGGTCACATAGTTATCTATGCTCCCGGGGATTCGCTCCCTTGCCGTCGCGATGCATCTTGAAATCCATTGGGTATATCATTGTTGCCAATAAAAAAATCAAACAGACAACAAATTTACTTCGTCAATCCAAAATGATTGACAAAAAGAAGTTATGCTGCAGTAACGTTTGCCGCAGAAGGACCTTTCTGACCGTCCTGAATTTCAAACTCAACTTTTTGACCTTCGGCCAGAGTTTTAAAACCCTCGCTCTGAATAGCACTGAAATGTACAAACACATCTTTGCTACCATCAGCCGGAGTAATAAAACCAAAACCTTTAGATTCGTTGAACCACTTTACAGTACCAGTGATTTTTGCCATTTTAAGAATTTCCTTTGGATCACTTAATTCTAATTCGCCGTTCGGCGCAACATAAAAACTAGAGCAAGTTGCTGCTATTAACAGAACCCTATAACAGAACCATACCTCGTTTACCCGAACGATTTATCACATATTCTTAATATGATGGCAAGCCATTTTTTATCAGCTATGGAGCTAACGCACATATTTAAAATTCTTAACAACAATTATTGTTTAACATAGCTGCAAAAATTTGAAAACCCAAGGTTATCCTAATTAGCTTACAGTTTATCCACTCAACAAAACCCCAGATAACATAAATAACTCTAATTTATTTTGACTATCTTATTATTGGATTTTTTATATCGATAGTATGTCCATAGAGACCAATCTCTACAGTTTGTAGTGAAAAAAATCAACACACTTCCAATATTAGTCAACTAAAATATCAGTATTAAATATACCCAGTTAATACCTATCACATCTTAATATTAATTTTTTGTTTAACTTTTATTGAAAATAGCAAGAGTAGAATTCCTGAATTTAGATGTTTGTCATATTTTACGTGATACAGAGGATCTTCCCAATTTATGTCGTCGGGAAATTGGAGCAATAAATAATGAAGTTTGATTTAACCGCAGCCTGTACCCTATCAGCTACTCTTTTAGTCTCATCTGGGACAGTGTTTGCAACAACGGCAGATATTACTAACAAATCATTAACAACCACTGAATCCCACACACTGATCAGTTATGGCAACAATTCAGGCAGTTTATGGGAAAAATTCAGCAATAATGTCGCTCTCACTTGGGATGAACCCAACAATGAACTTTATCTGCCGGTAATTACTTGGCATAACAGACATACCTACGATAAGGAGAAAACCGATAAATATAATGAGCGCCCCTGGGGTTTCGGCTATGGTAAATATCGTTACGACGAAGACAATGATTGGCATTCCCTTTATGCAATGGCTTTTATGGATTCTCATAACCGTTTGGAACCCATCGTTGGTTATGGATTTCAGAAGATGTGGATACCCGGTGATTTAGATGGTTTCCGAATGGGAATTGGTTTCACTCTGAGCGTTACAGCTCGTCATGATTATTATTATGTCCCTATTCCACTCCCATTACCGTTATTCTCCATAGAATATGATCGGTTATCGCTTCAAGGAACGTACATTCCCGGCACATATAACAACGGTAATGTACTCTTCGCTTGGTTACGTTGGCAGTGGTAACCGGATAAAAAATACCAGGCTGCGTAACATCAGCCTGGTATTTTTATAGTGATAATCCAGGTATATGTTATCCCTGCTCCTCTGTTTTCATTTTATCACGGCGGGAATGGGACATTAAAAACCCAATCCATAACACCCCCACCCAGAATGGCATCAGGATGACTGAAATACGGATGCTATCCATCATCAAAATAATGACAAGTATAAAGGCAAGGAAAACCAGACACAGATAATTACCGAATGGATACCAAAATGCCTTAAATGATGGCTCTATCCCCTGTTTAACTTTTTCTGCCCGGAATTTTAAATGCGCCATACAGATCATGACCCAATTAATCACCAACGTTGTTACCACCAACGCCATTAATAACTCAAATGCTTTACCCGGCATCACATAATTGATCAATACGCCAATGGACGTTGCCAAAGCAGATATAACAATAGCTCTGATAGGAACACCACTCTCATTAACTCTTTTCAACATCCCAGGAGCATTGCCTTGTTTTGCTAAACCGTACAGCATTCGACTGTTGCAATACACACCGCTGTTATAAACGGATAATGCAGCAGTCAGGACAACAATATTCAGAACGTTAGCCACCCAGAAACTATCCAGGTTGTGAAAAATCATAACAAATGGGCTTTCACCTTCAACGACATTGCCCCATGGATAAAGCGACAACAACACGGTCAGAGAACCGATATAGAAAATCAATATTCTGTATACCACCTGATTGGTAGCCTTAGGAATACTAATACGTGGATTTTCCGCTTCTGCTGCGGTAATACCCACCAGTTCCAACCCACCAAAAGAGAACATGATTACAGCCATTGCCATAATAAGGCTGGAGATCCCATTAGGCATAAAGCCGCCATGCTGCCAAAGGTTAGTAATACTGGCTTGGGGTCCGCCGTTTCCGCTGACTAACAGGTAAGCACCAAAAACAATCATACAGATAATTGCGGTCACTTTAATGATGGAAAACCAAAATTCTGTTTCACCATATAACCGGACATTAATTAAATTTACCGTATTGATTAAAACAAAGAAAACGGTTGCAGAAACCCAAGTTGGAATATCAGGCCACCAATAGTGGATATACATTCCCACAGCCGTTAATTCAGCCATTCCGACCAGAGTAAACATCGCCCAGTAATTCCAGCCTGATAAAAACCCGGGAAAATCGCCCCAATATTTATACGCAAAATGACTAAACGACCCCGCTACAGGCTCCTCGACTACCATCTCTCCTAGCTGACGCATAATCAGAAATGCAATAAAGCCTGCGATAGCGTATCCTAAAATTACAGAGGGACCTGCCATTTTTATGGTTTGTGCAATACCGAGAAACAACCCAGTCCCAACAGACCCCCCCAAAGCAATAAGTTGAATATGCCGGTTTTTTAAACCGCGTTTAAGTGTTGACCGCTGCGATTGTCCTGCCATCTTGTCCTCTTGATACAACTTCTATCTTGTTATTTGTGGGAAAACAACCGCTTCCCCTTATCTGCTTTACTGCCTATCTCAATAGGGCTATTTTATTTGCCCTTCTTTGCCATAAAGAGCAAACCTGGGCAGTGCTCAGACAAAAGCGTTAGCTTTTGAACGCACTTTAGTGCGGCCCGTAGGGCGAGCGAAGCAGATCATCCTCACATACTACGTGTACGCTCCGGTTTTTCCGCGCTGTCCGTGTTCACTGTTCATTGATAAGAACGGCCTGCAACAATTACGCCTATTGGACTGGCACTTAATTCAAAGCAGACAAAACACTAGCTTTAAAGGGTGGATATTGAAGATATATGTTAGCACAGATATATGACGGGAAAATGGCTGATGAGTATCAGCAACTAATCAGAAAGGCAGATATCGAGTCACAGAACAAATACCTGAATCAAATTGTTCCCCCTGATCACAATAGCTATCCAAAGCTAACAGGTACAAGAACAGACATATTCCAAGTAATACTAAGATTGCAATGGTTTTTTTTATGTCCAATTCTATTTCCTTCAAGTTCGGTCAGAACGCAATACGTTAAGAATAAAGTTGGGAAATGATATTTTACAACAATGAAACAAGAAAAATATTCATCCTGTGCTTTCATTGTGAAAAAATCGTACCGGCAACAGTATGCATGCTAACAATGTAATCAGAACGCATTTAAACAAATACTAACTATGTGGATTCTATTCACTATAACAAAAAAATCAATTGTCACATTCAGTTACAATTTAAATCGTTATGTCAAGGCTTTGTCATCTTTAGAAAAAGTTGTGTATACTTCCTTTCACTTTCAACCAGAACAAAATTGTTAATGCCACAGGATAATCACTTAGCACTTGTATGCGCTCTCAGCAAATGGATTGAGAATCACCTTGGCCGGGTAATCCACTTGGAAGAACTGGCAACTTACTCCGGTTACTCGCTTTGGCACATGCAGAAAATATTCAAGGAAGTCACCGGAATTTCTCTTGGTAAATATATCCGCCAGCGACGCCTGGCCGGCGCTGTTCATCTTTTAAGAAACAGCACTTTGCCTATTTTTGATATCGCCCTGGATTTCGGCTTTGGTTCTCAGTCTCATTTCACTTACATGTTCCGCAAAGAGTATGGCATCACTCCCTATGATTTTCGGCAGAATCCAGAGATTGAGCTCGAAGTTAAATTACCTCTGCATTTCACTACTAACCGTTCATGACGCGATAACCAGAGAACAACATTGAAACGGGCAAATACCCAACAAATGCAACTGTGCTTTCCGGTGAAAGGCAATCCGGTGAAAAACAAAGAACTTCAACCTTTGCGTTCCGACCTTTTATTTGATGCCAGACACAATACTTCCCTTAACAAGGCTCTCTGGGTTTCATGGTTAGATGGACAGAGAGCTCTGTCGAATTTTTTAACGGCACTTGGTTTCCGTTAACATGAATTTGAAAAAACGGACAAACCTGATGCCAGTACCTTTAATATTTCATCCCTGATATCCTGATTCAATGGGCATCATCTGGTTTTCGTCGCTAACCAACAAACAATTGATCCTACGGTCACCATTAGCACGCCTTGCCAAAATGAAAAAGAGAGTACAGTGCTAAGAAACAATGATGAAAAAGCCGTAGATATAATCGGCGTGAAATAAGATAGTGTAGCCAATAATGCAACATGTCCCCTGATGATCGCAACGGTCCAGGCGGCATTCGCCACCCCCATAACCGCTCCAGCAAACAATAATATGCTAACGCTACGTAGGTTTATCACCATTTCAGGAGGAGATGTGAAAAAATATTGAATCCATAATGCAAAAGCCGTCAGGATAAAAAATAACGACATGCCATTCTTACCTGCCGCCATTATTTTTGTAATGTTACAATACACCGCCCAAATAATTGCTCCCGCAAAAGCCAGCCCATAGCTTAATGGGTTGCTTTGGATATTTCCTACCATCTGTCTGAGTGACCAGCCATTATCACCACTCATCACCCAACCGATCCCCAGAATAGACAATAATAAACCAGGATATAACCACCCGTTCACTTTCTGCCTATTAATAATCACTGCGAGTAAAACAGTAAAACCTGGCCATAGGTAGTTAACCATACCCAACTCAATTGCTTGAGCACGATTATTAGCAAAGCCTAGTGCAAGTGATAAACAGATTTCATAACTGACAAATAACAAACTGCCAAGCCACAAATAGACTCTGGGAAAGGCGCTAATTTTTGGGAAGCCTATTAGCAGAATCAGAAAAATTGATCCAACAGTATAAATCAGTGCTGCTCCACCTACAGGCCCAAAATCTTCACTCACATTTCTTATCAACCCAACGATTGTACTCCACAATACAATCGCCAATATTCCGTACAAAGTCGCTTTGTGTTGTTCTATCCTTGTTTTCACCTCTATTCCCATATCTATTCTTATTCTCGCTCTTTGTCATACTGAATCAAATAAATCAGTACCAGAATGATAGTGACAAAAAAATGGAAAGCACTAGATACACCGTTCCACTGTTTAGACATCCACATGCCAAACCATTCGCCACCAATTGACATAAATGCCATCTGCCAAGTCAAGAATCCCAAGGTCAGACCCGCTATCGCAATCGCTTTCTTTTTATTAAAGATAGCAGCATTAGATTTTAAATTTACCAGTAAATGAATACCGCCAATCCAACATAACACCGCTGTTAAAGTTTCTAAAGAAATAATGACAATATAACCAATGTGGTGTAGCAACGGTGAATGAATTGCACGATAGGTAATAGTCGTA
Source organism: Photorhabdus antumapuensis (assembly GCF_020387775.1). Taxonomy (NCBI): domain Bacteria; kingdom Pseudomonadati; phylum Pseudomonadota; class Gammaproteobacteria; order Enterobacterales; family Morganellaceae; genus Photorhabdus; species Photorhabdus antumapuensis. The sequence goes on along the minus strand of NZ_JAHZMK010000010.1, from coordinate 18,732 downwards.
TCTGGGAAAATGGTATCCATCATTAATACATGCTGTACAAATGCGAAATTAGTCGCATAATCTGTAATATTGCCAAAGGCAGCTAATGTCGCAAACAAAGCTATTGCAAAAATCATCAAAGTTTTAGATAAGCGAATAATCATTTGTCAAGTTCTCAAAGAATGGTATACGTACCAAAAAGATCATAAAGAACACAAACTATCATATAATTTAACAATCATCACCTTATTTCAACATATTTAATCTTAAAATTACGTTTAAAATATTCTCATCTAATATCTGATTGATATTTTTCTGTTCATACCATCATTAGATCAGTTATTATCTGATCCATTGTTATTTACTTGACTATTATTTATGGACGATTCTCCAGTTAGTGCAATAAAAAGCTATTTCAGTCAAACATTGAGTAGAAAAGATTATATTATTAGTTCTATTAAAATAGTGGTTATTTTTGGAATATTAATCTTTCTCTCTGGTTACCTAGCAGAAAACAATTATGCCGCCCATATGCAATATGAATTATCTGTGTGGCTGTACATGATCTCCATTGGCTTATGGGCAATGTGTTCCTTCGCTACGATTTACTATTTAATCATGAAAACTGCCTATAGATTCAATGATATAGGGCTATATGGCTGGTTAATCTCTATTTTTATCTATCTGTGCGGTGTGTTACCAAACTATTTTTCTGACAAAATAATAATGTATTCACCACTTATCAGCCTAATTGGGATTATTCTTGCGTTTATTCTGCCAAGAGGAAAAAATCATAATAAAGAGTAATATTTTTTCCATATCTCAAAAATTTCATTTAATCTGACTATTACTTAAGATAGTAATAGTCATTATAAAATAAAGCGACGATTATTTATATATACTGAATATTTTATTACTTAGCCATAACCTTACTTCTTTCGCTATAGAAATAATAATGAAAGCGACTTGGTGTTAAAACAGTGATAACAGGAAAGATATGACCAATAACTGGCGAGATAATCTGTAATTACAGGTTAAAACAAAGTGAAGACAAATTCGAAGAGTGGACCATGAAAATCTACAGAGTTGATGAGAGGAATCATGCCATAAAAATCACTCTGATAAAGTTTTTTCTATGGCACGATCTCACACGATACGGCGGCAAACTAAAATACTACAAAACACTAAAACTACTTTTTATATTTCTCAACCAGAGCCAGAGCTATTGACTCAGTTTGTGCATCAGGATTACCACTGATGTCATCTGGTCTGAAATGCATCTGGAATGCACTGATGGTCTTACGGGTTTCTTCATCAAGCACACCGGTTTGTGGAATGGTATAGCCATATTTAGCCAATGTCTTCTGGATTAATTCAACAGAAGCACCATCATTCCATTTTCTGCCAGCCATATATTTTTCAACGGTTGCATCTTCAGGCCATGCACCGATACCTTGCTCTGCTAAACTCTTCCAAGGGAAAAGTTTACCTGGATCATACTTTCTCAAAGGCGCGATATCACTGTGACCAATGACATTAATAGGTTCAATGCCATAACGTTGAATAATATCTTTCGCTAAACGTGTTAATAGATCGATCTGCTGCTCATTAAACGGATACCACTCTCTCTCAAGTAGCATTTCCGTAAATCCTTTATTAACAATTTCAATGCCAATCGAAGTGTCATTCAAGTCTTTCCGACCATTCCATCCACTGACGCCAGCATGCCATGCTCTCTTATCTTCAGGAACCAGTTGCAGAACAACAGGCTTTCCTCTCACATAATTTGGTAACGATGGCAGCAAATAATGAGCACTGACACCGCCCTTAGTGAGTATACGCAAAGAATCTTTATCATCGACAGCGGTATAGTGGAACACCAAAAACCTTACTCTGTCATTTTGCCCTTGTGAAGGAAAAGAGCTATCAACTTTATAAGTGCCCCGATCTTCCAGGCTGGAACACCCCGCCAATAGCATAAATAAGCCAACCAATATGATCTTCTTCATCATTTCCCTGTCCCACCTATTAATTGAAAGAAAGATAATAACACAAAGAAATCAAATGACTACAAAATAAATTTTATGTTTTACATGATTTTTTTATAAAATAATCAGTCTTGTTCTTGACATAGAGCACAAGTGAAAGATGCCTTATTCCCATAACTTAGATGGAAATAAGGCAAGAATAACAAATGAAACGTGAAAGGCTATCAGCCGCTGGTTGTTAAAGAGTACTAACCATACTTTGTTCTAGCATTTCACTTGTGACTAGCAACTTGGTTCGATTTGGCAAAACTTGCCGTTTCTTCCCAAATACCAACTTCGACCTTTTTCTGAATTTCAGGATACTGATTAATATCAAATATCGGTAACTTACCGACACGTCTCTGTTGGTTGTAATCTTTTGCGAGTTTAAATGCGACGCCAGAAAGCAACAAAATAGCGGTCAGATTGGTAATTGCCATCAATGCCATAGACAAATCAGCCATTTTCCAAACTAAAGGCAATTCAGCTAACGCACCAAACATCACCATACCCAACACCGCCAGACGTAAGATCATTAAGCCCGCAGTATGATTACGTTCAAGGAATACAATATTGCTTTCAGCATAAGCATAATTCGCAATGATTGATGTGAATGCGAAAAAGAAGATAGCCAGTGCAATAAATTCAGATCCCCAATCACCAACAGCGGAAGACAATGCCCGCTGAGTCAATTCTATTCCACTTATTCCCGAAATATTGCCATCAAGCACACCCGATGACAGGATGATAACAGCGGTAGCACTACAGATAACCAGAGTATCCATAAAGACACCTAGCATTTGCACATAACCCTGAGATGCCGGATGAGGAGGATATGGAGAAGCGGCAGCGGCAGCATTGGGTGCTGATCCCATCCCGGCTTCATTTGAAAACAGACCGCGTTGAACACCTTGTGTCATCGCCTGTGCAACACCATAACCAACGGTTCCCGCAACCGCTTCCTGCAAACCGAATGCGCTTTTGAAAATCAATGCAAACACTTCCGGCATGCGTTCAAAGTTATGCCCGACGACCCAGAACGCCAAGATCAGATAAGCTATCGCCATAAAAGGGACAACCAACTCTGCAACCCGAGCAATAGAGCGCAAGCCGCCAAAAATAATGGCCCCACTAAGAATCACTAAACCGATGCCGACATACAAAGGATCGAAATTAAATGCGAAAGCAGCAGCCTGAACAATGGAATTTGCCTGAACAGCATTAAATACCAGACCAAAAGCAATAATAAGAAATATGGAGAACATCACACCCATCCAGCGTACTCCAAGCCCCTTTTCCATATAGTAGGCCGGACCACCGCGGTAATTCCCCTTATCGTCTTTTGTCTTGTACAGCTGGGCAAGTGTACTCTCAATAAAAGAGGTTGCCATTCCAATCAGAGCAACTATCCACATCCAAAAAATGGCGCCAGGCCCACCAGCCGTTAAAGCGATTGCCACACCAGTAAGGTTACCAGTACCAACCCGTGCAGCTAAGCTGGTGCACAGAGCCTGGAATGATGAAATCCCTGCACTGTCAGATTTTTTACTGTTTTTCAAAACTGAAAACATGTGCCCAAAATGGCGAATCTGTATAAAACCTGTACGTATAGTGAAGTAAATACCCGCCCCAAGAAGAAGATAAATCAATACGGAGCCCCAAAGGATACTGTTAAAAAAGCTAATTAGTTCCGTCAAGATATTTTTCCCCTTAAATTAGTAAACCCAGTCTGACCATAAAATCGTATCCGGCAGAATTCATTGCGCTTAATATGCCTTTATAATTAACAAGTAACACAATGCTGTATAAAAAAACACAGAGATACTGGTCAGGAAAACGCTATGAATGTAACACAAGTTTGAAATTGATGTATAATGTTTACTGACCTTTTTACATTATCCATCAGATTAAATGAATGTTTGGCGTACTGTTTTTGACTGAGAGTTAATAGATATGTCATTCAATCGACTATTGCCCGTCAGTCACTTCATACACTTTTGGCTATGCCTCCTACCCGTAATTCACAACAAGCTACATATATGAAACCCGTTACTTTACTCTTTACCCACACAATCACTCACACAAGTAAAAGAAGTTCTATCAATGGACCGCTTTTTAGTTAAATCAACAACCAATTAATATCAAGAAAAAAAATTCAAAAATAAGATATTGTGATTAATTTTGTGAGCAGATTATCAGCTTTAACAAAAAGATCATCATTAATTTAGAAAATTTCGCATAGTGACACTTATCACATAACACATTAAAAATCAAAAAGATAAAAAACTCTCTTATCGGATCACAATGCAATATCAACACATATACTCAATGTGGGAAATATCATCCCAATAGATAACATAACATGCAAAAAACTAATAAACATCTCAACCTATATCTGACATTTATCTGTAGACTTCCTCAATCACAAGAACAAATGATATTTTTCTCTTAGCTATTTGTGTTAAGTTATCATTAACATTAGAAAATTTTTAACAAATATTCTCCACTTCTTTATTTGATTATAACGAATACATTTCTGCTTATTTTTCTATTCTCTGAATACCTTCAAATATATATAATCGTTCCCACTATTCCATTCTCTATAAGATGATTGTCCAATATTTCCACAAACGGATTAAAATAACAATAAAGCTGATATAATAAGATCCTTTTTTTATAAAAGATCGAGCGGTACTTTGATTACCTGCCAGATAGACCAAACCTTTTATAAGGTTTGTAGAAAATTTGTTGAATAAGCAACAGAATTTTAAGTAAATCGGGTACACTGCAAACCAAAGTCATTAGAATGATATTACCACTTTAAATTACCCTAAGACTGGATACTACGAGCACAGGTTTCTTGGATAAATCCCAAAAACACAAGACTTAACTTTGACAATTCACCGTGATGGTCAGTTAGAGACAGCTTAACCCAAATCACACCTATCATTTTGTTACAATAACTCGTTGAATACCTATACCCTATGGATTCCAAGATGTATCGCGACGGCAAGGGAGCGAATCCCCTGGAGCATAGCGAACTATGTGACCGGGGTGAGTGAGTGCAGCCAACAAAGAGGCAACTTGAAAGATAACGGGTATATAAACATCAAAATCCTCTCAACACAGTTAGATGATTAATCGCCATCTCATTAGGCTATAAAAACAACAGGCTTAACCCAACTATACATAGTTAAAATCAACTTTTACTTTACATTATTTTAACATTATGTTTTAATTTCTTTAAAATATTATTTCATAATAAAACTATATTGTAAAAAATATGAAAAAACTTCTCTCATATGCAACATAAAACTGGATCTTTTATTATCTACTGCTAATATTTTCATTTGTTATCTTTTACAAAAAAAATATGTTTATGAAGTTAATATTGTATAAATATCTCACTTTTATTCTAAATGCATAATTTAAACAATATACGTTGAGGTTATGAATGATGTTAAGAAGAAAAAGGAAGAATCCCACTGATAACAATTTACCTATAAGAGTCTATCGTGGGAGATCTAAATATGAATATCACCCTCCATCAGGAGGTTCAATATCCATTTGTTGTTTAAGTTCACCATTATCTGTCGTTTGGGAGGAATATGAAAAAATTCTTAATAAGGAAAAACAATAACTAAATAATAACATTTCAAATATTATACAGTAAGTACTTTATTTACAGTTATAAAACCAGCGGGAGAACAAACTCCCGTTAGCGGTTTTTGCCTAAATACACCAACAATAAAGATTTTTACACGCTATTAAATTAACTATCCAGTTTTAACTTCTCATATCTACTTATCATTTATCAAACCAAGCTGATCATCCAATTCCTTCTCAAGATAGGAATCTTAAGCTCCAGCCCAGCGGCAATCCGTCATTTTTGTGAGCAATCGGCCCACCTTTAAACGAGCTTTTACGCGGTTCTGAACTGCTCTCCAAAAGCTGATCATCCGGGCAAAGAAATTCAGCACAGCTCAGACCATTTCAGTATGAGCTGGAACATATCGTAGCAAAAGACGATGACAAGGAGGAAAAAGTGATAAATGAAAGAATGAGTTAGCAGTAACTTGCGATATTTTGCAAGTTACTGGATAACAGCAGCCGCCTTAAAAATATACTCTTTGAATAGCAACGCCAGCGCCGCAGCAATAATAAACCATTGGAGTCGATCAAATTTACCTTCAAGTTTATCAAAACGTTTATCTATAGATTCAAAACGCTTATCCATAACATCGAAATGTTTATCAATAGATTCGAAGCGTCTATCTATTAATTCGAATCGCTTATCAATAGATTCAAAGCGTTTATCAAGTGACGCAAAGTTAGCCTCAGTCTCACGGCGCAGATTATCAACACTCTCCTGAGTTGCAAGATATTGTATATTCTGCCCTCAAATGAATGCAGTTTTCCGCCACTATTTTTAAGAATTTTACAGCAAAAATTCCTGTAAATTCAGAAAACCCCACGGAGCATTCGCTACCGTGAAGTTTTCACAAGATGACGGATTACATATGCTGAATAATCGCGTCACCAAATTCGCTACATTTCAATAGCTTGGCACCTTCCATCAGACGTTCGAAATCATAAGTCACCGTCTTCGCGGCAATCGCACCTTCCATACCTTTAACGATCAGATCTGCTGCTTCTGTCCAGCCCATATGGCGCAACATCATCTCAGCGGAAAGAATCACAGAACCTGGGTTCACCTTATCCTGACCGGCATATTTAGGTGCTGTACCATGAGTTGCTTCAAACAGAGCACATTCATCACCGATGTTTGCTCCCGGAGCAATACCAATACCACCAACCTGAGCAGCCAGTGCATCAGAAATATAGTCACCATTCAGGTTCATACAGGCGATAACATCATATTCAGCAGGACGCAACAAAATCTGTTGTAAAAACGCATCTGCGATGACATCTTTAACAATGATTTCTTTACCGTTTTTCGGATTCTTAATTTTCACCCAAGGACCGCCATCCAACAGTTCACCGCCGAACTCTTCACGAGCAAGCTGATAACCCCAGTCTTTGAAAGCACCTTCGGTGAACTTCATAATGTTGCCTTTATGAACCAGAGTGACAGATTCACGGTCATTGTCAATTGCGTATTCGATGGCAGCACGAACCAGACGTTTAGTGCCCTCCTCAGAGCAGGGTTTCACACCGATACCACATTGCTGTGGGAAACGGATTTTATTTACGCCCATCTCTTCTTGCAGGAATTTGATCACTTTATCCGCTTCGACAGACCCCGCTTTCCATTCAATACCGGCGTAAATATCTTCCGCGTTTTCACGGAAAATAACCATATCGGTCAATTCAGGTTGTTTGACCGGGCTTGGCGTTCCCTGGTAGTAACGAACAGGACGAAGGCAAACATACAGATCTAATTGCTGACGCAATGCTACGTTCAGAGAACGAATACCACCGCCAACCGGCGTGGTCAGAGGACCTTTAATGGCGACGCGATATTCACGGATCAGATCCAACGTTTCATCCGGCAACCAAACATCTTTACCGTATACATGAGTCGATTTTTCACCGGTGTAGATTTCCATCCAGGAAATTTTACGCTCACCCTGATAGGCTTTCTGAACCGCTGCATCGACCACTTTCAACATTGCAGGGGTAACATCGACACCAATCCCATCCCCTTCGATATAAGGGATGACCGGGTTATTCGGAACAACCAGTTTACCTTTAGCGTCGACTGTTATTTTTTTACCTTCCGCCGGAATAACTACTTTGCTTTCCATTAACCTCTCCTTTCAAGTAAGCGTAATACCTTGTTAATTTTTTGTAAGGGACGTGTCAATACTACTTGAATATTCTGCGAACGCCAATTGATAGCAGACTAATGTATAATACCCCTTCCATTTTATTCAGTGATCTATGATGACAAATTTCTCTATTAAAAAACACAAACTTAACCGATTCAGCCAAAGAAAAATATCACATTCTGTCAAAAAACCAACAGTACCTCGTCGAGTGCTGATATTTAACAAACCTTACGATGTTTTACCCCAGTTCACTGATGAAATGGGCAGAACAACACTAAAGGACTTTATCCCATTCCCCAATGTGTATGCTGCCGGGCGTTTAGATCGTGACAGTGAAGGATTATTAATTCTAACCAATGACGGCAAACTTCAAGCACAGCTAACCCAACCAAATAAAAAAACAGCCAAAGTTTATTATGTGCAAGTTGAAGGCGTTCCAGATGAAATCTCTCTCGATAAGTTACGCAAAGGCATCATATTAAAAGATGGGCCTACCCTACCCGCAGGTGTCGAGTTAGTTCATGAACCGACATGGCTCTGGAGTCGCCATCCACCCATTCGTGAACGTAAAAATATCCCGGTAAGCTGGTTAAAAATAACACTTCATGAAGGCCGAAATCGTCAAGTGCGCAGAATGACAGCACATATCGGTTTTCCTACACTTCGGCTAATTCGTTTTAATATGGGAAACTTACAATTAGGCAAGATGAAACCCGGTGAATGGAAGGAAATCAATTTTGTTTAGCCCCCACATCACAGTTGCCTGTGTTGTCCATGCCCAGAATAAATTCCTGGTAGTTGAAGAGACAATTAATGGCAAAGCATTATGGAATCAACCCGCTGGTCATCTTGAGGCTGGTGAAACATTGTTACAAGCAGCGGAACGCGAATTATGGGAAGAAGCCGGTATTCAGGCTAAGCCGCAAGCACTGCTGAAAGTTCATCAGTGGGTTGCACCAGACGGCACCCCTTTTATCCGTTTTCTGTTTCTGGTTGAAATGGAACAACAAACAGTGACCCACCCACAAGACCGTGATATTGACTGTTGCCATTGGGTTACAGCAGAACAAATATTCAGTAGCCATTATCTTCGTTCTCCACTTGTCGCAGAAAGTATTCACTGTTACCTGCAAAACGAAAAACATCCTCTCACCCTACTGGATAGTTATGTTTCTCCGTTTATTTAATAACAAAACAGTGATACGTTTAATGCACCCCGATTTGCAACGTGTTAAAATACGGCGCTTGTTTTTTTCTCCAGTGAGATTCCCATGTCAGATAACAGCCAGAAAAAAGTCATTGTCGGCATGTCCGGCGGTGTAGATTCCTCCGTTTCCGCCTATTTGCTACAACAGCAAGGTTATCAAGTGGCTGGCTTGTTCATGAAGAATTGGGAAGAGGACGATAATGAAGAGTACTGTTCAGCCGCGACTGATCTGGCTGATGCCCAATCCGTTTGCAATAAGTTGAGCATCGAGCTTCATACCGTCAATTTTGCTGCCGAATATTGGGATAATGTTTTCGAGCATTTTCTTTCTGAATATAGAGCGGGCAGAACACCTAACCCAGATATTCTATGTAATAAAGAAATTAAGTTTAAAGCATTTCTGGAATTCGCTGCTGAGGATTTAGGCGCGGATTACATCGCAACAGGTCATTATGTCCGCCGCAAGGATATTAACGGTAAAAGCCAATTATGGCGTGGGCTGGATGACAATAAAGACCAAAGCTACTTCTTATACACGCTGAGCCACCAACAAATTGCTCAAAGCCTATTTCCGGTCGGTGAACTGGAAAAACCGGAGGTCCGTCGTATCGCTGAAAAAATCGGTCTGGTGACGGCAAAGAAAAAAGATTCCACCGGTATCTGTTTTATTGGTGAGCGCAAATTCCGTGATTTCCTTGGCCGTTATTTACCTACCAAACCTGGCCCAATTATGACAGTAGATGGAGAAACCCTCGGTGAACATCAGGGGCTGATGTACCATACGCTGGGGCAACGTAAAGGTTTAGGGATCGGTGGAACGAAAGAAGGCAGCGAAGAGCCGTGGTATGTCATAGATAAAGACGTTCAGGACAACATCCTGATCGTGGCACAGGGGCATGAACACCCCCGTTTAATGTCTACCGGCCTTATTGCTCAGCAACTTCACTGGGTTGACAGACAGGCATTAACTGAAGAAATCCATTGCGTCGTCAAAACACGTTATCGTCAGCAAGATATTCCTTGCACTGTCACCCCCATAAACAAAGATAAAATAGAAGTCCGTTTTGCTAACCCTGTCGCCGCAGTCACCCCTGGCCAATCAGCCGTCTTTTATCAGGGTGAAGTTTGTCTTGGCGGTGGAGTGATCGAACAACGTTTGCAGGAGTAATTGTGGCAAAGAATTATTACAACATTACGCTAGCGCTGGCGGGAATTTGCCAGTCAGGTCGCTTGGTACAACAACTTTCTCATGAAAACCAGTGTGATACTGATGCTGTTGCAACTATGGTTAATAGCATTTTAAACACCAACCCGGCATCCGTTTTAGATGTGTTCGGCAATCATGAACGCAATCTGAAAATTGGGCTGAACGCAATGCTAGGGATGTTTAATAGCTCTAACAATGGTATTTCTGCCGATCTTACCCGCTATATCTTGAGTCTGATAGCACTGGAGCGCCGACTAAATAAAAATCAGGCAGCTTCCGATGCACTGGCTAACCGTATCAGTTTACTAGAACGCCAACAGGCACATTTCGAACCCATGTCAGAAGGGATGCTCAACGCGTTGGCCGGTATTTATGTCGATGTTATCAGCCCATTAGGTCCACGTATCCAAGTGACAGGTTCCCCTGATATTCTGCGCAATCCACTTGTACAAGCGAAAATCCGGGCTATTCTACTGGCTGGCGTCCGTTGTGCGGTCTTATGGCAACAAGTTGGCGGCGGTCGTTTGCAATTAATGTTTTCTCGTCAACGCCTGATCCAACAGGCGAAAGATATTCTTTCTCATTGTTAAATAAAATCCGGGAGTTGCTACCAATGGAATTATCCTCACTGACTGCTGTTTCTCCGATCGATGGCCGTTACGGCGATAAAGTCAGCGTATTACGTACTATTTTTAGTGAGTTTGGCTTACTGAAATTCCGCGTGCAGGTTGAAGTACGTTGGCTGCAAAAACTGGCAGAATGTGCTGAAATTAAAGAAGTTCCCGCATTTGATACAGACGCAAACGCTTACCTGAATGAAATTATCGCAAATTTCAATGAACAAGATGCAATGCGTATTAAAACTATCGAACGCACCACTAACCACGATGTCAAAGCAGTGGAATATTTTCTGAAAGAGAAAGTTGCACATATTCCTGCACTACATCAAGTTTCTGAGTTTATTCACTTTGCCTGTACTTCTGAAGATATTAACAATCTAGCTCATGCTCTGATGCTACAAACAGCCCGTGAAGAAGTACTTTTACCACAATGGCGCCAGATGATTAATACCATCAAAAAAATGGCGAGTGAATATCGAGACTTACCACTGTTATCTCGCACTCACGGCCAACCAGCCACACCGTCCACGGTTGGTAAAGAGTTTGCCAATGTTGCTCACCGGATGGAACGCCAGTATCGTCAACTGGAACAAGTTGAAATACTCGGCAAAACTAATGGCGCCGTGGGTAACTATAATGCCCATATAGCCGCTTACCCACAGGTTGATTGGCATCAGTTTAGTGAAACTTTTGTGACTTCACTCGGCATCAAATGGAATCCATACACGACCCAAATCGAACCCCATGATTATATTGCCGAATTGTTCGATACCATCGCCCGTTTCAACACGATTCTGATCGATTTTGACCGTGACATTTGGGGTTACATTGCGCTTAACCATTTCAAACAGAAAACGGTTGCCGGTGAAATCGGTTCTTCCACTATGCCACACAAAGTCAATCCAATTGATTTTGAAAACTCGGAGGGCAACCTGGGGCTGGCAAACGCGGTATTTGGTCATTTAGCAAGCAAGTTACCGATTTCCCGTTGGCAGCGTGATCTGACTGATTCAACCGTATTACGTAACCTTGGTGTTGGTCTGGGATATGCTCTGATCGCTTATCAAGCTACGATGAAAGGCTTAAATAAGTTGGAAGTCAATGAACAGCACCTGCTGGATGAGCTAGATCAAAACTGGGAAGTGCTTGCTGAACCTATCCAGACAGTAATGCGGCGTTATAGTATTGAAAAACCTTATGAAAAACTCAAAGAACTTACCCGTGGTAAACGTGTCAATGCTGAAGGGATGAAAACCTTTATTGATGGACTGGATTTACCGGAAGAAGAGAAAACACGCCTGAAAGCCATGACGCCAGCAAATTATATTGGCCGTGCAATTACACTGGTTGATGAATTGAAATAGTTGATATTCAACAGACGGATAAAATATCCGTCTCAGACCGCTGACAAACCTCGTCGAAAATAACGAGGTTTTTTCTTTTATCATGAATAATAATACTACAATGTTAATCCAATAACAAAAACATGAAATATATTAGAACATTTAACAGAATTAACCGTATTAAATAAATTAGCAGAAAAAAGTTCAAAAAAGTTCAAAAAGCATTAAATAAATAAGTGTTGTATTTAATACCATTAACAGAGAGTTGAAAAGAAATCAGTATATAAAAGAATATTATCTGAATAAATGAGCATTCAAGAGCTTTCTAGCTGTTATTTTACGAAGTAAGCCATAAAGAAATGGAGTATGCCAATCAATCATTGGCGGCTGGCTATGAGCCGTTTTATGATTGAGTTCGGTGATCGTCTGGACGGTCGCTTATAATCCGGTGCAATTACACAGAATAATGTACAGGCTCGTTATTTAAGTATATTGCCTGATTAACCTATTCAATATTTTTATTTTTTTTACAGGGTATATAAGCATTAATAAATGCTAATTATTTTTCTCATTTTTCACTAATAGCTTTATGATGGGCAGATTTTAAATCTGTTATTAAAATCTATTTTTTAACTAGTATAATACGGTTTTAACCGTTGTTTTTACTGCTTTTAACACTTACTTTTTATTAAGTTTAATCATCATGGCATATTGTGTTTTATATTTAATCAACGTTAATCATACTCTCTTTATCTTTACTGACGCTGTTTTACTGGCAATCCTGAGCAGTTTTCACAAGTTACCCTCCTTTATTTTATCTTTATATACCTAATAGATTTCG
>NZ_JAHZMK010000010.1:0-5668 GCF_020387775.1 Photorhabdus antumapuensis | reverse complement strand
AAGCAGCAGCTTGAAAGATGAGGGGTATAAATCAACCCGTGAATAGTCTGATAGTATAAAGATACTCCTTTATGTTTTTTCGGATAATATCTTTTTTTGCTGATTTTTTCAATTTTATGTTAATGGTTAATAGACTTAGATTAAATATAATAAATATTCTCTTAAAAAATTTCACTTATAGTTAAATCAGTCTTTTATATAAAACATTTAATATCTTTGTTTTCGTGCCTTCAAATGGTCATAGCAAGTTAGGTAAATGTAAAATAAGCGGAAGATAGCATCGTCGATAAATACATTAAACATGATGGAAAATAAACCGTTTTTAGTTACTCTATCCCTTTTCAAAATCTGGGATTAATAGATATCTTTTTTTTGCCCTCAGTTAACCAATCACTGAAAAGAAAACAGCTTATCGATCGACCAAAAAAGGGAAAATAACTAAAAAGAGAAAGTAAATCATATTAAAAAAATGACAAATCTGTAAAGTGATTCTTATTCTAGGGATTATAATTTTCAACTGGAGAGTGATATTGCTCAATTTTGTCTTTTATTGATTATTTCCGCAGTTAACGGCAGAAACCGCTGTATGGCTGATTGCTTTACCCTGTACACCAAGAATTTGACCGTTATCACTAATCAGCTTGGCACCTTCCACATTAATCTGGTTACTAATCGCGGTTTGCAGATTATCCGTAAAACTGCCGCCATTCAGGACTGTGCCTATTGTTGAGTTCACTACGGAATTATGGATAGGCGGGTACATCCACTAAACCATGAAAGAATCAGCTCAAAGTTAAATGGCCTGAGTCCAGGAGTTCCGGACTCAGGTATCATTAACTGCTTAGTGTAACCTGTCAGCGCTTCCTGAAGTTTATGGATTTGTCGCTCTGTTTCATTCTTACTTATAACCTGTCCAACTTTATAGGGGTCAGTTCAATACGCGGGGGTTTAATTTCCAGTTTCCATCCATTAACAGTAATTTCTCTGCCATAAAGTCTGACCATGAATACGCCTTTTTCTAATTACACTCAATCAATTCCCCCACTGTGCAGTTTTATACCTGACCAACAACAGCCCGACGCAAAGCAGGGACCAATTTATTTATTCAATAAATGTTCTTTTGCTTTTGATAAAGCATCTTGAAGCCAATCAAGATCAATAGTTCTAGCATTAGGAGAAAATTCTACCTTAATATTTTTAATTCCCTCTTCTTGTTGCAAAAGAGCAAAAAATTCTCCATTACAATAAATTTCAGCGATCAAATATTCATAATCTACATCGCTTGCTACGACAATTTTTAGTTGATGTCTATTATTCATTATGGCTCCAAAAATCCACGGAAGTTACCTTGAGGATCGAATCTGGCCCCGCGACCATCCGATGCTATTATATCAAAACCACCAAAACGATTGCCCTCTTGGACCTTAGCTCCTGGCGATTTGATTATTCCCTCCAAGATTTTTGTCCTTGTTGATTAATCTGTGCTGGACTTCCTTTAGCAACAGGGAATGCACTCCCCTCTCGGCTACCATGTTTCTGCAAGGCTCTACCAGCAACAGTTAAATCTCCTGCTTTAGCAGCCGGATCAATTTTAGTTCCTGTTTTAGCAAGTTCAGTTAACCCTAATTTGCCAAACCTCTCTGTGTCTATTTTTTGGGCAATAGGTTCATTACGTATATTTTTAGTTGCATCAACTGCTACAGTTTCTGTTTTTACCGCCGTAGCTGTTGCCGAGTTGCGCTCTATATACAACGTTTCTTTTTCAATCAAACTAGCTACGACATGGGTATCAGGTTTAGCATTACTTAACAGCGGTTTTGAAGCATGATTCAACTCTTCTGCTAAATTCTTCGCTCCTTCTTTGCTGTTACCTAATACTTTTACGGCTCCCGTCGCCAAAACGCCAGTCCCAACCGCCGCTTCCGGTGCAACCGCATCAGCAACAAAAATCCCCACGTTATTCAGGCACAGCGCCGGATTGGCTTTACAGCCTTCAAGCGCAATACGCCCTGCCGTTGCCATTTCAGCCGAGCCCGCAATCAATATATGACCGCCATAAACCAGCGCATAGCCGCCTGCCGCCACGGCGGTGACGGCAATCGCTGCATTCCGCCGCGCAACAACGCGCTCTTTCGCAGCTTTATCCCCTTTCTCTGCCGCTAAGATATCTTTTTGATTATCTACCGATAACTGATGCAACATATGCTCAGTCATATTATTGCGATAGACAAGCTCTGTGCTGTTTACCGCACTGTAAGCGCCTTGCGGAGTATGGCTAATGGTGCCCAGACCTCAACTCACCATTAAAGGGTTCTGACTGGAACAACTCAATTCTTATGTTGGTAGATCAGTTGTCATAAAAATAAAAGAATATAGCCCGATTAGGTGAACTGTACCTTAATCAGTTAGTGTCTAACTTTTGGGGTGCAGTTCATAAGGCCGGGAGCTTTTTTTAACGTAACCAGAACGGTGGATCGTCTGGGCCAAGTGCATCAAATTGCTCAAGAGGACGATTCTTATCATCAATAAACCATGGTAAATCGGAGATCACTATTTTTACTGGCTGATATATTTTAAATGTGTTCAAAAACGATTCGGCAGACTCTTTAGCATCAACAAAACGACGGAAGTAATCTGTAAACACAAGATTTAATGTTAGCTGATTTAGATTTAGCTTTGTTAACTCAAGATTCACTCCCATCATTTTCCAATCAACTGTATTGCTTTGAACTTTGCCAAATAAACACTCAACAATAGACATAAGTTCCATTGCTGGCCTAAGCTCATTTTGTTTCAGATAACGACAATAAAGACGATCTGTTAATAAACTAAAATCATATTCGGATTGAACATGTTCAGCATAGACAGTTATACACTGAAAAAAAACAATCACATCTGAAGCAGGGCCATGCTCATAAACGGTATGACCACCATGAAATCCTATATTTTTCATTTTGTTTTAAATCCTATGTCAGTCGGACTGATTGTTCCATCCGATTTTTGAACTATCTCCTGAATAATCATATCCTTTTGGTTTTGTGTAACCTGCTGACCTCGGATATCAATAACAACTTCTTGCTTCATCCCTGCTGGAAGGTTTTTCTGCCGCTCAATCGCCTGTTTAGCAACATTATTAATCAAGCCATTTTTATTCGTTGCAATGTTATAATTTTTTACTTCAACACTGCAAACATTGCCTTGACACCAGTCTGGGCGAACACTGCCTTTAGTGCCGTAGGGGACTTCTTTACCCTCTTTAAAAGTCACTTGACCACTCCAGCCATCACCCAAATCTTTCCCGACATCAATTTCTGACTTTCTGTGACCGGGGCGTGAGATTGATGTAATTTCATCACTGGCCTTATTGATCAGTTTAGACGCTTCTCCAACGTCACCTTTCTGTAAGGCTTTCTCTACCGCCTTGATAGTTTTCCCGGCAGCATCACTCGCTCCCGGAATAATCGCTACTGCGGCTGCCAAAAAAAGAAATCCTAACCGTATGAACTGCACCTTTATAAGTTGAGTATCCAACTTTTGGGGTACAGTTCACAGGGCCAAGAACTTTTTTTAACGTAACCAGAATGGTGGATCGTCTGGGCTTAAAGCATCGTATTGCTCAAGAGGGCGATCTCTATCTGTCATAAAATCAGGCATGCCTGTTATCACTATTCTAACTGGCTTATAAATACCCCAGTCTCCATGAAATCCTTGGGCGGATTTTATACAATGCTCTATTCCTTCAAAGTATTTAAAAAATCTGCATTCCTGCTCCTTTGATAATCTCTGACGGAGCTGCGTTATCAACGAAGATGCTTCTTCTAGTTCATGAAGATGAAGATACTTTTGGTAAAACTGAGACAAGATTTTTTGATCATTAATATCATATATCTGTTCATTTAAAATAGAAAAAAAGTAGGTCATTTCTGATGCAGAACCAAGCTCCACAATAGAACTACCGCCATAAAAACCAATACGTTTCATGTTAGTTACCTTTTAAACTCGATTACCGCCGGATCTATAATTCCATTTGATTTTTGAACAATACCTTTAATAATTTCCCTCTCCTGTTCTAGCGACACAGTTTGCCCACGGATATCAATAATTACTCTCTGTTCCATTCCCGCAGGTAGATTTTTCTGCCGCTCAATCGCTTGTTTGGCAACATTATTAATCAGGCCATTTTGGTTCGTTGCAATGTTATAATTCTTCACTTCAACGCTGCAAACATTTCCCTGACACCAGTCTGGGCGAACACTGCCTTTAGTTCCATAGGGAACTTCTTTGCCATCCTTAAATGTAACCTGACCACTCCAGCCATCACCCAAATCTTTCCCGACATCAATTTCTGACTTTCTGTGACCGGGGCGTGAGATTGATGTAATTTCATCACTGGCCTTATTGATCAGTTTAGACGCTTCTCCAACGTCACCTTTCTGTAAGGCTTTCTCTACCGCCTTGATAGTTTTCCCGGCAGCATCACCCGCTCCCGGAATAATCGCTACTGCGGCGACCAGATAATCTAACGCATTCTGCGCTTCAACAAAGCCTTTGATATCACCAATGACCGGTATGAAGTCAGTACCAAGACTGACAACGTCTCCGGCTTGTTTACACGCCTCCGGTGACTGCTGACAAAAGGCCGAAAGCCTACGTGATGTAGGCTTTCAGTTCAAACTTACTGGGAACTCTAACAGTTATTAAGCCTGTAATGATATTTTCGCCAATCGACCATCTTGGGCAAATTCTATATGTAAGACATAATCATTACTTTCATATTTTATCCATCTATTGATATACCCCAACAGCATATCTGTCTTACCACCGCCACTTGCCGATGGTTTTCCTTTTACTTCTACAATATCTTTTTCTTTATTATCGATTCCTATTCCCGGAGGGAATTCCCCTTGATATATCGAAAAACCTTCTTCTGGTTTCATGAAGAAAGTAATTTGGGTTACCAAATCATTTTCCAATAAAAACAATATACCTGCCTGAAAGAATGAATAGTAAATCCTCTCTCCTAACATATCAGCTGTAACTACAGGTAATTCACCAATATCTTGAGGTAACAGGACAAAAATATTATTCACACTCGATTCATTAACCATGCTAATGTAATCTTGCCATCTCAACATTATTCAGACACTCCCATCTGACGATTACGCTCTACGATCTTTTTAATAGCTTCGTCAACTAACTTAGGATCATATCCACGTTCTATCATATTAATTCTTAATGTTTCAGTATCACGACACACTGCACCACATAAGTCTGCTGCGTCCTGATTTACCTGTTCTGATGTATTTTTACCTCTATAAGTTCGACTCTTAGCATGAGCATCTTTAGGAAGTTCAACAGCAGTAGCATTATTATATAGAGTCTTTTCTTCTTGAGGTGTTAGCTTTCTTCCAAGTTCATTCTCTTTGGCTTTCCTAAGGGCAGCGAAAGATGGAATATGATCGTGTTCAAGATTATCTCCGACTACAGCTTTAGACTTCAGTTCCTTATAGGGACCAACGTCGAGCGGTTTCACTGCCTGAATTTCATCACTGGCCTTATTGATCAGTTTAGACGCTTCCCCGACGTCACCTTTCTGTAAGGCTTTCTCTACCGCCTTGATAGTTTTCCCGGCGGCATCACCCGCTCCCGGAATAATCGCTACTGCGGC
>NZ_JAHZMK010000001.1:0-45531 GCF_020387775.1 Photorhabdus antumapuensis | reverse complement strand
GTTTCCACTAAACCAAGGTTTTTTATAAACTCACTTTTATTAGGGATATCTGCGCCATTTTGGTTTTTTGCCAACCTGCTGTTGGCATTATCTGTAGCCCTGTTCGCTTCATCATGAGCATTTTTAGCTGCTACATTTGCCGTATTTGCAAAATCATACGCTTCCTTAATTGCTTTTGGCGTCGCCGCTAAGGTTTCATTTGTGCTATTTGTTGCACTACTCAGTTGTACAACGCCCTTCTGAGTCAATGAGGCATCAGAAACACCACTCAATTTGCTTTCAGCGATTTTTCTAACATCGTGAACCGCTTTTGGAGTTGCCGCCTGATCTTCTCTGTCAGAGTTTGTCGCGCTGTTGAGTTGCGATATGCCTTTCTGCGTCAGTGAAGCATCAGGTATTTCTGTAGTAATTTTATGTTTTAATGCTAAATCCAATTGCGCTACGAGTTTCTCCAGATCACCATCATCCATAACGTCTTCACCGGTTTTTTCTGCAATGTATTTCCCTATCACCGCAGCAATAACCGAAGATTGTCGCCAAACTTTATTTAATCGCTCACTCCTCGCTATTCCCGATTTAAATCCCTCCTCAATGAAATCTGAACTTTCATATTCTTCTTGCGACAAAGCATTCGCGTTTTCACCAATGGCAAATGCTTTAAAGTCATTTTTAGCCATTTCTAACCCTCCACTATATGGTAGTTAACCGTTATACCCATAGGTTTAAGCGAGAGATAACCCTGATGGATGATTTCTTTAGTAATAGTACTGATTGATTTACCTTTAATAGTCACAGTGAATGACATATCCAAGTTATCTTCGAAAGATACAGATAGGCCATTATTTGAATGAATAAAACTCAGGAT
Organism: Photorhabdus antumapuensis; assembly: GCF_020387775.1. Lineage (NCBI taxonomy): Bacteria > Pseudomonadati > Pseudomonadota > Gammaproteobacteria > Enterobacterales > Morganellaceae > Photorhabdus > Photorhabdus antumapuensis. Next base: position 44,666 of record NZ_JAHZMK010000001.1, on the reverse strand, counting down.
GTTATTAAACGACTCAGCCGTTCCATCCCAGTTATTTGCGCCTATTTTAGCTTTAATGACGATTCGGTAATTATCGTCATCCAGTTTGATATAACTTTTATCGCTATCAAACCGCCCTTTCCATCTACCATTATCAAATCCCAAGTCAGTAATATCAAAGGAGAAGTAATAGGATTCAATTGGGGTTTGAATCATTCGATTCCTCCCTACCCATTCTCCAATAATATCAAGCTGTTTGCCCACCGCTTTATCAAGGTCAAAACTGCTAATTAGTAAGTCTGTTGTCAGTGCATTCTGGTTGAAAATATCAGTCACAGCTTCAAGCATCCTGACATATTTTTTACCTTCCATGTGATATGCAGGAATCAGCTTCATATATTTGTTCATTCGAGCACCGTTACTATTTTAATATTTTCAGGTGAACACGTCGGCGCTTCATTAAAAGCTATGTCAATGTTCGCCGTTCCAGTTGTCGATGCTGATTTTCCCACTATCACAGATAATATTTCATATGTCTGTCCACCGTTTTTATTGCATAAGTTTGCCGGTACAAATAAGCGAGTAACATATACTCCATCACCAATATAAAGGGACTTTATATAGTTAGATACTTCATTACGAATATTATTGCCAATATCCGATGTATATCCGATAAAGGGTTTAATGTGTATTTCAACATAAATTGGCACCAGTGTAGGACGATAGAAGTTAATCGTTTTTTTATTGCCATAATCATCGGTAATCGTTTCAGAGGTGGTGCCAAATGTCGGTATACCCGGCGTTTTCTTCACCAAAATAGTCCGGGCAATCTCTTTCGAATCTCCACCATCAATGACAAGTGCAATGCTATGAGCGGGTATGCCATTCTCATCCGTTTTGTCCGAGTCGTTGTCATATCCCCGGTAACGTGAAACTCCATGCAGATTGGCAATGGCACCCATCAGTCCATCTATAATGGTTCTCGAAGGCAACGCAACCGAAACCGCTTGCCGTATTCGTAGTTCTATATCGGTTTCAATTCCCCGACCAAGTGTAGCAGCAACCGGGTTCGTCACTGTTTGCCAGCCCAGTGTCGGCGTAGCAATCTGATTAACTGTGTGAGGCAGTGCGCCAATCGCACCCGATTTTTGACATACCGCCGTTATAATAGCCTGCCCGTGTGTATCTATAATGACTTCATCCGGTAGTGACCAGTTGTTTCCCGAATCATCCCGAACAGAAGCGTTGCGGATAACAGTGCCCGCTCGACCAGTGACCAAAACATCCACTGTTGAGTTGCTGGAGCTTTTTCGGGTAATGCCGTTGATTTTGACATTACGGGAAAGTCCTTCACCCACCGCGGTTGTCGGGCTGAATGAGTTATAGGAGGCAATGGTTGCGTTATTACAACCGTGAACCACATAAGCTATCAACGATAGAAAAACACCGTCTTTACTGTCAGATTCAATGTAAATATCATCCCCATAAATATCCCTGAATATCGCCTTCCAGCTATTCAAGATGGTTTGATAATCAGGCGCATTGATCCCGTTTTTATCAATGGCAGGTAACATTGTGTTGATAATATTTTCATACATCAGCAGTTACTCCTGTCTGTCCATAAATCGTGTCAATCGTAACGGTAAGGGTGATTTTTCTTGTTTCCGGGTTTCTTTCACTACGGTAGTGGATAATGTTTAATACACCTGGCGTTTGCAGTATTCGCTGTCTGATAACCAGGTCATAAAAACCCGATGTGCCTTTACCCAACACGTCGTCGTAATCGGTTCCCTCCCGGTTATCAAGAAACCATTCGCCACTACGCAGCATCAAGCGAGTTTTGACTGCCTGTGCAACCGCTTCCGGTGTATTGATAAGAAAACTCGCTTCTCCGCGACCAAATACATAATCGTTGTCAATCTCTCTTCTGTATCTCATTGAGGTTTCCCCGTATGGCTTCCACCTGATTGCACACCACTATGTACGTGGTTTTTAAGGCTAATCCCCGCGGCTGTCACATCGTTACTCACCGTGACAGGGCCTTGCATGGTTGCGGTGCCACCACCAGCGCCCATCCCCTGCGATAAGTTGCCGTTAATGGTGACGTTGCCGTTCAGGATGATGTCAGGTGATGTGATTTCCGTACTGCCATTGGCAGTGGCGGTTAGTTTCGTCGGTGTGATAACCGTGACGTTATGGCTGTTGGGATCGAGTTCGATATACGCCGCACCATCATCACTTCTCAGTTGCGCGGTGTTTGTGCTGATATGCGATATTTTTTGTTGCTGAGATTGCGGGCCAATAATCGCAAATCCATCGGATAGGTTGTGCTGCCGGGGATCTACCGGCTCTTGTACACCACCCGATTGCCACCAATAATCAATGCAACGATCGGCAAACACGACCAGACATTCATCACCGGCTTTTACCGGGAAGGTTAGCGTTACGCCGCCGCCTCTTGGGAATATAACGGGGACATCCACTAATAATGGTAAGGATACTGATTCCAGTTCCCCGTCTTTTTTGCTGATTTTCCATCTAATAGCCGGTTGTGCTGTAACGGTTACCGCATCAGCATCAAATGATTGAATAATGCAAGGCAGAGAGACATATAATCCGGCGCTAATCACCTCTTGCATAGCAAAAAAGACCGCTTCGGGTCTATTTAGTCGTTCGTCAGTATTTATCATTAGCTGTCTGCCTTATCCTTATTACGCGTCAATTGATTCAGCAGTGTGTGATCGCTCTTAGCAATACACATCATTTTCATGTACCACTCAGTTCCGCGCGTGTCGCCGGAATAATTTACATTGAAGACGATGTAATCACCGTCAACATCCAACATTGCCGGCTGTTCTTTTGGCTTTTTATGACTTTCAGGATTAAACGTTTCTCCAGTAGAGAGATCGGCCGGCGTGATTGAGCGGTTATCCAGCCTGATTAATGTACCGGGGCGGATATTGGGATTAATTAAGCATGTAACGTTAATACCTGATCCAATAGTTTGTTCAGGCATACCAATCAAACCCGTTTTTAAGGTAAGTACAATCGCTTCCGTCAGATACTTATTTTTGGGCACAATATGCAATTGGTTATCTTCATAGCGCCAATTAGCATCACACTGTTTTGCCAGATTAGAAACTTCATTACGGTGCATACCAAAAAGTACTTTTCCTCTGGGTGAAGCTGATTGACTAAATTCCGGACGCAAGCCTGTGGTAATGCCATATTTGGCAATATCACGCATCAGTAAATGATCTAAATCTGCTTGCGAATATCCCGCCGCAATGGTGGTATTCACGGTTGCGTAATTGTGTGGTTCATCCCCATCCGCCGCATAAATCACAACACAAGTATCGGTTGGGTTATCCCTCTTTACATACGTGTATTGGATCTGGCCTGAGAATATTTGCCCTGAGTTCTCTTTATAACCGGCCACAAATTTAATCTTGTTAAACTCATTCCGGCGTAATTTATTACTGGTTTCGTTATTAAGATTATATAGGGTGAAAACACCGGTAGCAGGATTGGAAGATTCCGTCCTGCTAATGTTAAATGTGATTTTCAAGTCTGATAAATTTACTTTTTCGCCATCTTTGTCTACAACGATAAGGTGGCATTCTCTTATCCATTGTTTTGACATAATTCACCTAATTAATAGAAGTAAAATTAATAGAAGTAAAAAACCGCAATTACGCGGCGTATGTAATAAATTATTACAAAATATCTTACCCTTACTCTCATCACGTTAACTTACTACAAAGTATAACCTATCCTCTTTACCAAGATTATTTCTGAAAGGTTTCTCCTGATTTATATCACCATAAAAAATTAATGAGCCGTTAAAACCAAGATGACGATGCTGTTCCAGTAAGTCAGCCCCAAAAACCAACGGTAAACCTGTGACAATAAATTCACTGTCCGGCGTCATAATATCCAAAATCCAACCCGCGATATCACGCCACATCAATCTCATTTTATAGTTGATGCCATTTAGCTGAATATCGAATTGCTGATTTTTGGGTGATAAAGGAATTTCTACAACCCTAGCCATTTTTTACCCCGCTTTATAACAATGTCAAGAATACGTTGTGGTAATGACGGCTTTACCGTGACTTTAGCGCCCATATTAACTACAGGTGCTGTATCTTCAGGATTTTTCATATTTTCCGCTGGCGCAGCCTTATTCGGTGATGTTTCAACAATAACAATTTCACGTAGGTTTAAAACCACCGATAAAACATTTTCACTGGTTTTATCCGTTGTGACACTGATATCTTTAATCAGCATATTTTTATATAAGCGTTTTCCCGTCACGACATCAAACGGTTTATGTGATGCCCTCAGGTCAAGTAGCTGTTGATATATATCGCGCGGACGGGTTCCAAGGCTCAGTCCGGTAGAAATATCAAATACCTTTGTCGTATCAATAGCATCAAGCAGCGAACCGCCACCCGCGAAACCTAAATCCATTCTCACTTCCGATGGGCTGTCATAAGCATGATCACTGAATGTTACCCCCTGCTGGACCGGATGATCGGTGATATTGGATGAGTCCGTATGTGTTTCTGAAATAACAACGCTCGGTACAATGACACCTATTTTTCTCTTTTGCTGAGAAAACATGACTGATAATATATCCATCGTTATCTCACCTGTGTTTGCATATTTCTCAGGAGCATACTGTGAGTACGTTCTACCGTTTCTCCGGTCAGTCTTGCCGCTTCTTTGGGAGATTCAACGCCGTTAACCTCAATATAGTAGTTTACGTCTCCTATTCCCTTCATATTATTGCTGGCAAATATTGGCGCACGATGTAATAAAGCAGGAGTAAATTCCTGATGATTCACCATATTATTGATATTTGTCACCGCACCGTTGATCATTCGATGATCAATGGAAATATTCCGCAAAGAATGAACCATATGATTTAAATGCCCAGCCTGCTTTGGAGGTTTATTCGCTGGCTGTAACTCCGCGATAATCGCTGACCTGATAAATTCAGGTGAATAGGGATTACCACCACTTTCCACTATCATCATGCTATCAATCAGTCGTTGCATCACATCAGGATCAGTGAGATCAAGGACCGTATCCTTAGAAACCCCCATCATTTTAGACACATTGGCAATATACTGTTTGGTTTTATTATGATCTTTCTTTGGTGCCCATACCGGAACAATACTTGCGATAGTCTGTAGCTTTGTTCCTGTAGTTTTACCATGAAAATAACGACTCAACTGGTGAGCTGTAGCCCTTAATCCACTGAATGCATCTGGATACTTAGCAAATCTGGGTTTTGGATTATCTTCAGGTACCGCTCCTGTCTGATGTACAAAGTTCATATTTAATGGATTGTTATTCCGTACTCCTCGCGAAGATTTTAATCTTTTTAGCTTTGCTGCTGTAAGCTCACTATTAAAAATATTCGTTGGCGGATTAACTGGTGTATTTAATCCCTTAGGAGCATTATGATGCTCAACAATGATAGCCTTAAGATGCTCCTTATTTAGTCGCTTATTCTGTCGTTTCTTTTTCGTTTTACCTGATCGTTCTGATACTTTACTGGAAATATCAGCAACTTTCTGGCTGTGTGCTTTATCGATTATCGTTTTTTTACCATCAATTTGTTCTTGGTATTTTTCATATTTATCTTTGCTGAAAAATGGAGTCAAGTCAGAAGCAATATAAATCCCATGTGTTGACATCCAATTATTGAGTTGATCATATGTTATCAGTGGTTTTTTATTTTCTTCATATTCTCTTTGCCGCCGTGATAATGTTTCAGCCATTGTTTCGTGATTTTTCTTTGCTTCTTCCTGTAATGCATTTAACCGACTATTAAAATCAAATAATACACCCAGAACAATTTTTCTTCCTGTAAATTTCCACAATTCATTCAATGTCGCCAATAAACCTTTCGCAGAAATTTCTCCTTTGTCTAACCATTTGACTAATTCCTCAATGGCATTAAATATGTCATCACTATCAAGTATGTTGGTATTTTGATTAGCACAGTCCGTTGGTATTTTTAATAACTGCTCACCCATCGATGCGACCAAGGAAGCAGAATTAAAATGGCGACCATTTGTAGCATGGGATTGAACATCAATACACGGCAGAAATGTCTCTACGCTCCCCACAGCTCGGCTGACGCCGCCATTAATAGATTTAATTTTTTCAATTGTTGCGTCTGTTTTTTGCAACTGTCCGCAGAGTTTGTCCAGCCCATTAGCAGCTTGAGTAATAAAATTCACCACCGCTAATGTTGCTTCTTCAATTTCCGCCCTCATTTTGAGAATATTAGACGTGACTTCGGCAGTAACAGCCATAAATTTACGCTGCCCTACTTCATCAACGTCAAACTTAAGTGATACCAGGAAATCTTTAATTATTTCAGCATTATTGCTCATTTCGCCACCTTTCTACCACGGCTTCATTTTCCGATTTAACATCAAGGGCATCATTCATCAATGCAATATCAGCCAGATCAAGGACGCCATTTTTCAATGATTCATAACGGCACATGCCCGCAATGACCGGGCGTAACAGATAATCACGCCCTTTCGGGAGGGTTTCAAAATTTAAACTGGATTGTCCTGGAATGACACTGCGCTCTCTAATGGGGCGGGAAAAAAATTTCCCAATGAGTCTCGAATAATAAAACCGACAATTTTCAGCAGTTCGAAGCCGTTGATGTCATCAAACATCAATACCTGTCCATCAGGTTCATAAATCCGACTCCAGATACCATTTTGTTCACGAGAAACCACTGATAAGCAAATATCATTAATTTCATGTCGGTTGGATTTTCCTAATGCGCTGATGGATTCCACCAAATAAGGGAGCACTTCTTCAAAGCCCGTTATCCCATCATCATTTCTGGCTGTCACCATCTTTTTCATCAGTGGCCCAAGTGCTGGAATAGCCGGAGCCAAAGCTACTGCTAAGTCCTGTTGCTGAAAAGCGTTTAATTTACCACCGCGATATTTTTTACCCTCAATTTCAAATTCCATGATCACTTATCCTCAAGCGCACTCAAACTACCGCAGCATAAGTCCGATATTAAAAATACGGACAAATGCTCCGGTAGATTTGACGGTGATTTCAATGTTTGTGAAGTAAGCCGGTTAGAATGTGCCTAACATGATGTCGATTTTTCCGCAATCAAATACCCAGGCAACAGTATTACCCGCTTTGGCATTCTGCAAGTCCGGCTGTTTCTGAAAGGCAACAGAACGTGCAACAGCAATGTCGTTACTTTGCTTATTGCGAATAACAATCACGTTATTGCCCCATGCTGCTGATGAAAGTGATTGCGCACTGAGCATAGCATTTAGTTTGGCGTTTACTGGACTGGTCTTAAGTAAATTAACCGTGATGGTTCCAGACTTGGTTGCATGCAATGAATGCATGACTTCCCCGTCTGCGCCAGTGGTCATGGTGTTTTTACTCTCCGACATGGTGACTGTAATCCCCTCATCTGAGAGCGCGGCACCGTTACCAAGATCAAAAGAACCACCGACTCCCGTAATAGAAGCGGAAACATCAAGAAAAGAATATGTAGCCATTTTCAACCCTTATCTGTTTACATTAATAATGACATCAGCGTAGTGAACAGCGCCTGCTAATTTTATGGCACACTGAATAACTGGCGCTTTTCGAGCTTCCCGATCAGCCTGTGCCTGTGTCGCAATTGGCGGTGCGTAAACGTAATACCCCTTAGTTAATGTTGCGCCCGTATCCAATGCGCCGATTGGATCACCTCCCCATACGCCATGAGCGATTAATCCGTTTGTCACCGCTTGAGCAAGTGATTGTTCAACATTGGTGATTAAACGTGTAACACCTTCATCAGTCTGTGGGATCTTGCTGATGCTGGTGTAAAGCAAGTTATAAAGATTGTTCTGAACGTAGTTTTGTAGCCAATCCAGGCCATGACGCTCATCAATGAAATCCCCATTCGCCATGACACCTTCCTGAATAATGGCAGTATCATTGCTGTATTTAACAAAAACATTGCCGTTTTGATTCTTCAATATATTGGCTTGCGTTGCGGTTAGGTTTTCTGCGATTACAGCGGGTTCCTGTTTAAATTTCAGGGTAATAGTGGTGTTATTACCGTCGAAATTGACGGTAAACATACGTCCAAATAGAGAAGCAACGGTATAAGGTTTACCGGTTGAATATTGCCAGAGTGTGCGCTGATAGTTTTTCTCTTTCAGTTTTGAACCAATGTCGGTCTTAATGTCAGCATCCAATACATCCGCTTTTTGCACTGTATGCCCATAGATACGGGAAACAGACGCGGATTCGATGTAATCAGCAACAGACAGAATATCTTCATCCGTCAACGTACCATCGGCAATAACTAGCCCATACCAGCCACTGGATGCCGATCCCAGTGCTGCCACCGCCTCAGCAATGGTTTCTGCTTTGGTAGATTTGATAGCGGTAGCACCCGATATTTCATCCAACTTTAATACATCACCAATATAAGTTCCCGTCGTTGCCGGTGAAACATAACCAACCGTACCAACAGAATTCGGCATAATAGCGAAACGTGAAGAGGAACTATCATATGTGACTGAACAATCTTTTAACTTATCCGCCACCCGTTGGGCCACGCCATTAAGATTGGTCTCTTTACTCAAATCGACGCCGCTATATACCGTTTCTTTACCGTTAATTGTCAATTTAAAAGAACCATCGGTGACGGCAGTAAATTTGCTGATCAATTGTTGCGGTTTGGTCAGTATTGCTCCTTGTAAAGCAGAGGCCACATTGTCCTTAGCCCATCGGCCAATATATAAATCAACCGGACGGGGTGACTGGGAATAATAAAGCGCTGCGGCCTGATACTCTGGTGAAGTCAGTCCAAAATCAGCACCGACACCATCGATATCCGAATACCGGCGTAAACGCTCGTGAGGGTTGATCACGTTGCTTGCGCCGATGATCAATAACGCACCAAAGTTCCGGGACTGAGCCGCATGAGGAGCCATATTCAACGTGACATTGATAATGTTTGAAACAGGTAAACCCTGCATAATTTAATCTCCAAAAAATTTGACAGGCGCTTCCACCAGTGATTTAACACCGTATTCACGCACCACTTTTCGCCGCAAGGTGATCGTCATGTCATAACGACGCACCCTCTGGTTATTGATAAGTTCCGGTAAAGAAGTTAGCCGGCTGAGTTTATCTACTGAAAGACCAAAACGTTCCAACTCGTCATTGTTCTGACTGACCGCCAGTCCATCACGAAAACGGGCGCCGTACCGCTGGCCGTTCGGGCCATAAAAGGAAATCAAGCACACAATTTCCTCATGACGCCATAATTTGGTTCCTTCATCAGTCTGGTTCTCAAAAGCAGGCGAGGCATCCGAAATAAAATCCGTGATAACAAAATCACACCAGTCATCATCTGCCGGTAACCGGGGCAGTTGTGCTGATGTCCATCGAGAACGCACTTTATCGTCAGGCAAACCAGAAACACCCTCCACCCAACGACTCAGTACGTGTTCCAACTCATCATCGTACTCAGGCCCAGGCGTGACAGGTGTTAACCAACCCGCTTTATCACTACCGTTGCTCATCAAAAATACCTCCATCAAACAGCAATAACTCACCATGTGCCTGGGTAAACCAAGCACAATGCAGGCTTCGTTCCCAGTAGCGGGTTATGATTGATTTAACAGGGATACCAACCGCAAAAAATAAGGAAATAGCCATGAGCGATTCGCGGTGGTAAATACGAAAAAGGCCGCAACAAAGTGCGACCTCTACAATTATTATTTAAATTTTCACTTCTATCGGTACGTAATAGCAGATGCTGCAAGAACCGAATGAAATAAGCCCCGATAAAAATATCGGGGCTTATTAGCTTTAGCGCTTATTCGCAACTTTAACAGATTAGTACACTACCATAGCTTTTTGCGTACGCGTAAGCTTTTTGTGCTCTCGTATTTCATCATCCATTTCTAACTTAATATCAAGCATAGCCAAACATCCCTGCACAAAACTTTCTCCCTTTTGTAACCGGGAACGTACTTCAATATCAGGTACTTTAATTAAACGCGCGATGGCGCGTTTGGAAAGCCTTAAAGCGTAGTACATAAATAAAACTTCAATTTCTTCAGACTTATCTACCGTCTGCAACTTTGCGATACAAGCATCAATGATCAAGCCATCGTTATCACAGCAGGAAGAACGTAATGAACGAGTTGACGCAATCAGACCTTTAAATCCAGCAGCGATCGGTGGCCAATTAACACCCGTGGCATCATCAACCCAACCGCCCCAACACTCTAAAACTTGTTGAATATTGCGCATACATTTTGACCTTAACTTTTATACCCTTCATCTTTCAAGCTGCTGCTTTGTTGGCTACTTTCACTCACCCCAGTCACATAGTTATCTATGCTCCTGGGGATTCATTCACTTGCCGCCTCGCTGCAACTCGAAATCTATTAGGTATAGTAAAAAATAGTAGTAAAAATTATTTTCATGATGGTCTCATGCATCCATGCATTCGGTATTATAACAAATTTCTCATTCTCTATTTTTGTGTTTCTCTGTTACGTAACTACATCGTTTAAATAAATCTGTTTACTTAGTCTACTAAATGCAAATAGTAAATAACCCCGATTCTGGACTAAGCTTAGTTTCAGAGGAAAACACATAATATCGTTGTTAATACGGATGACCACAAAGTGTTTATCTTCCTCATCAACGTATTTATTATATAAATTCATAATCTTCATTTAATCCTCTAATGTACCTTCCTTTAAAACGCTTAACGCCTAAAATAATACGCCTGTTCTTTATTATTTATCAAAAGTTTTCAAGTAACATAGAACCCCCTTTTTATTATGAGATGAAAAACTCATTAAATAAAAAGTAGCACAGATTTTTTATCTCATGGATATTTAAGTGCAAAAAATATTTTAAATCCACTTTGAAGCCCGCCGTAAAATGCCGATTAAGAATGGTTCCCATACCTATGCCAAAGGCACAGAAATCAACCTGTTTACATGGTAATGGACAACGAACCGGTGCAAAAGTGAGATCTCAATAACCTTATTCCAAATATCTCCACCAGATTAGACAAAACATTTAAGACATCAACAGGATTAATGTTGCTAGCGATAAATTACCGATTATCAGGTAAATATCTATGTGAAAAGTTTTAACATTGTCAGATATACCCTCTGCTGATTAATGAGATTTTTAAACTCACACTCTTCGGTAAATAGTTAGCAAAAAGTATTCTCCTGGCCTGAAATTGCTTTTATCTGACATACTTTCACAGCATCTAATACCCCTACTATTTCCTGCTTTATCTCATCTTATTTTCGGCTCCCGCCAAACGAATAGATGGGCATACGCCTATAGCAAACATTCTTTCATGTCTGGAAAACAGACATCCCAAACGCTAATATTTTTCTCTGTTAGTTTTTACCAGCGAAAATAAATCCGTATTATCTGAAAATTTGCCATCCTATATTTCTAGTTACGTGGTTTCATTTCGACCCGCTTAACCGTAAATTTAACCATGCTATAAATTCAGAAACTCGCTTTAGCGGGAAATTATAATGGAAAATAGCAGAATTAACTGGATATATAAACAGAATTATCTACTGTCAGGCAAGAAAAAAGCCGTTACCTTCTAAAAAGATAACGGCTTCTTATTTGATTTGGTGCCGGCTACCGGATTCGAACTGGTGACCTACTGATTACAAGTCAGTTGCTCTACCAACTGAGCTAAGCCGGCGTGTTTCAGGGCTAGCCCCTGAAAGCGAGCGCAGTATATTACAACCCATTGCAAACAATCAAGCATAAATAATAGATTATTTTAAAATATTACCAAAACACCTATCATTAGTGACACACTCAACAACATACCCTGACTTGAAAGCCCACTAATACAAGGCTACTGTCTCGAATCCTCTGAAATGCAGCCAATGAGTGGATTATTTTCAACATCAAAAAAACGGGTCATTTACTCACAAATCAGAAATAACAACGAAATATTTTATTATCTTTGCTACCTATTAGAAAATAGCCATTGGTCGTAAAATAGCCTGATCGTCTGGCAGCAGTGGAAGATAAAATATCCAAAAGGCAATAACCTGCCTCCAAGCAATATGAGGCTCTGTTAACATGTTAAAAAGCAAATACTCAAAATAAGGTAGAACACAAGGCGACAAAACATGTTTTCAAGGCATAAGCGGAATCAAATTAAGATTGTTTTTTATAAGCCAAAGGCAAGCCATAACCGCTGTCTTATCATTGTCAGAATCACAATATTCCCACTCTTCTTTAAATCATTACCATAGGGAAATAGTTGACTGCTATAAATGCAATGTGCTATTTAAATTAGATGCAAATCAAAAAAACTAAATCAGGCATGCGCTAATATTAGGTATAAATCAGATCGTTTCTATAGGTTATTATAACTCAAAATCATTAATTATGAGGTAAATTATGCTGGGCAAAAACAACTTAATTGCACATCAAGTCTTATTTACCTTCAAGGATGGAATAAGCTGGGATAGTGAAAAGGCTATATTAGCAGAGAAGATGACTTTAAATCATATAAATGAGATAAGTGAAATTAAAGGATGGTTTTGTGGTCGCAGTACGGTAGACAGAAAGCAATCAGTTGACTTTAGTTTAATTGGTTACTTTGAAAGTTACGAAGACCTGAACATATATATGCATCATCCCGATCATATAAAAGGCGTGGTGCTATGGAAAGAAATAAGTACATGGACAGTCTCGGATATTATTATTGATATAAATAAGTTGATAAATTTCACTCAGTTAATAGGAAAGTCGTATGAAGTTTGACGAAAACCTACATAAAAGTGTCGTCGTTATCGCTGATAGTCTGCCACTTGGGTTAGCCATGAATGCACTGAGCGTCATTAGTGTTTCAATTGGTAGAAATATCAACGGAATTGTAGGACACGATGTCTTTAGTAAAGATAGCATTTGTTATCCCGGTGTCATTAAAACGCCTTTGCCTATTTTGAAAGCAAGTCACGATGTACTGGACGCTATTCATAATGAATTAAAATCTAACGATAATTTTAAATTGAGCCCTTTCTCCTGTTTAGCACAATCATGCAGAACATATGAGGAATACGAAGGAAAATTATCTTCTGAGCATTCGGATGAATTGAAGTTATCTGGAATTGGCATAGTTGGACCAAAGAAAGATATCAATAAACTCACTGGCAACTTACCACTTTATAAATAACCAGGTGACATATATGTATTCCATTTTTAGAAGTGAACTTCATGAATTAGGTATGAAATACCTTACCGAGTTAAAAAAATATCTGGCTGGCGAGATAAATATCTCCGCATTGGAAAAAATACAATACGAAAAATTAAAAGAAATCATAAATTATACGAAAAATGGGTCAATTTTCTATCAAGATCGTCTAGATGCAATAAACCTAAATGATGATGAAAATTTATCCTCATTGATTGAAAAACTTCCTTTTACGACAAAATCAGATCTAAGTCAGGCGGGAAACACGATATCTTCAGATAGCCTAAGTAACGCTTGGATATATTATGAAACCACAGGGACGACTGGGCCATCAACGCCTTGTCCTCGCAATGAAATAGACTCTTTAGTCAATAACAGTTTTCTGACTCTGCAATATGAGTCTATTTTCAATCAAGAAGACAAACAACACATTATTGGCGTGATGGGTCCAACGGAATTGCACTCCACTGGAGATACATTTGAAGATGTATTTCGCAGTTTAGGGCATACCGTTATCAAAATGTGGCCTCGTTCGCCGGTTGTTGGTATGCACAGAGTACTCAGGCTGATACAAGACCTCAAAATAACCGCTTTAGTTTGTACACCTGCGGTCGCCGCTGAGTTGCTAAAATATTGCCGGAACAATGCATGTGATGCCAAAGAATTAGGTATCGAGATCATTTTAGTCCTTGGCGAACTTATTACCCCTAATAGATTAAGGAATTTATCTCGGAATTGGGGTGCTAAAATTTACAACTGTATGTATGCCTCACAAGAAACGTCAATCCTGGCGGCTTGTGACAATACCAATAAGCTTATTACTATTCCATACAACAATTATTACGAACTCATTTGCCCTTTTACTCAGCAAAAGCTCAATGTTGGTGATAATCACGTTGCTGGTGAATTAGTGATTACCCATTTATATAAAGGGAATAAACCGCTGATTCGATACAAAACAGGGGATATGGTTCGATGTAAAGCAATAGGCTTAAATCAATGGGAAATAGAACCCATCGGCAGAGTAAAAGATGTATTAGTATTAAACAATGCTAATGTCTATGCTTTTGATATCGAAAATGCCATCTTTGAAGAGCTCGAATATTGTTTTGAATATTTTATCGAAATCCGCAACACAACCGGTATAGATGAGCTTAAGATCACTTTGGAACCGAGCGACGAATTAAATGATGCGTCACTTATTAGCAAGATAAAGGAAAAAATGGAATCCAAATTCAATATGAATGTCGATGTCCATGTAGGAGATGTCGGTGGACTTATTGGAACTGCGGCAATGGTAAGCTGGAAAGCAGCGCGCATCCATGATCTGAGAGATGATACCAACAATATTGAACGAAATTCGGCTTTAGAAATCATGAACAAGAGGGCAGCTAAATGACAACCAATATCGTTAGCCCGGTTAATAAAGATTGGATCGTATTTCTAGACGGGGAATATCTCAATTTTAGCAATGCGACCTTTCTTGCCAATACACAAGCTTTAAATTATGGCACCGGTACATTCGAAGGAATCCGGGCTTATTGGGATCAAGACAATAACCAACTTAATCTATTTAGAGTGCATGAGCACTATGAACGGTTAATACAATCAGCTAAAACATTAAAAATTGAATTACCCTATACCAGTCAGGAGTTAACCGACATTACTAAAAATATCATTATTAAAAATGGCTTCAAACAAGATATTTATATCAGGCCATTAGCGCTTAAAAAATCGTTAATGCCTGGTGAAAAATTTGGCGTTAAGCTAAGTGGTGTAAACTCAACCCTCTGTATTAACGCTTTACCTATGGGCGCTTATGCCAAAAAAACAGAGTTTAAATGTCTTATTTCAAAATGGCGACGTGTATCAAATGCGGCAATTCCATCATCTGCCAAAATTACCGGCACTTATGTTAATTCCGCACTTGCTCATGAAGATGCCAAAGAAAACGGATTTGATGATGCGATCATGCTGAATGAACAAAGCATGTGCGCAGAAGCAAGTACATCAAATGTTTTTATTGTAAAAGATAATTGCGTTATTACACCATCGCTTAGCGCTGGCATTCTTAATGGAATAACCAGACAATCTGTTTTCGATATTTGTAAATTCCGCAATATTCCCTGTATTGAGTCAGAAATTCAACAAAAGGATCTCTATGAAGCAGATGGCTGTTTTTTAACAGGTACTGGCCTCGAAATATCAATTGTTTCACAAATAGACGATGTGTCATATATACAAAAAGAAGATTCTATAGCCAATATTATTGCCAAAGATTATCAAGAAATAATTAGAGGCAGAATAGATGAGTTCTCACATTGGTTAAATCCGGTTTATTAGTGTAATTCCAGGAGAGACATCATGGAATGTGTTTTTTTTAGTTTCAACAAAGATACATTTGATGTTCTAAATATTGCTACCTTAGGCCCGTCAGGTACAAGTAGCGAACAATCCGCTATTCGTTTTGGTGAATTTGCCATTAAAAATAAAGTCGCCAAAAATTACCAAGTTGTTTTATGTAATACTTACGAAGAAGCAAGTAATCAAATTATTTTAAATAACTGTCAGGCATTGGTGGTAGCCAATGCTTATTACAATATCAGTGAGTTTTATATGGATAACAAGTTTAACTTGTCATCTGCATTTTTAAATTACACGCCTAATTATGGTATCGCTATTCGTGATGAATTAACTACAGATAATATCGTCATTGCAACCCATCCGGCACCAAAGGCTTTAATCCCAGAGTTGTTGCCTGATAATCTAAAAATTGCAGATATCATTTTTAAAGACTCAACCAGTTCAGCCGCAAAAGCTGTCGCGAATTCAGAGGTAGATGCCGCACTCACGACAGAAGTAGCCGCAAAATTACACAATTTAAAATTTATTTCTCATATTCGACCAATTCAAATGCTTTGGTCAGTATTTACAGCCGTATAAAAGCTAATGTTGCTTTAAAATAGGCAAATATATAGATCTATTTAAAATTTCAATATACAGAGGTTATTATGTCTTTACTTACTCTACACACCATTGCTACCACACCTGAAAAAAGTAAAAAATTACTTCAAAGTTCGATTAATGATTTCGGCTGGATACCTAACCAAAGTGGTTATATGTCAGAATCTCCTTCACTATTAGCCGCTTACCAACGAGCACACGACCTATTTATTGATAGTTCGCTGAATGAAGAGGAAAAAGCGGTTGTATGGATTACAACCGGAGTAGAAAATGGTTGTCATTACACAGTTCAGGCACACGGCTATATTGCAATTCATAATGGTGTGGACAAAAAAATAGTTAAGGCATTGATTGAAAAAACCGACGATCTCTCCCCTCGATTATTGGCACTGCGTGAACTTACCATAGAGGTTATTTACTGTCGGGGACAATTGAAAAGAAGTGCTATTGATCTATTCCTAAGCCGTGGTTTCAGCAAAGAGAATATGCTGGATGTGGTGTTAGGAGTTTCTCAAAAGAATATGTCGACAATTCTCAATAGCATTGCCGGAACCGAGATTGATGATAAATTCAAGCTGGATGATCTATACCGAATGGATTTCAAGATGCATCGCGACGGCAAGGGAGCGAATCCCCGGGAGCATAGCGAACTATGTGACCGGGGTGAGTGAGTGCAGCCAACAAAGAGGCAACTTGAAAGATAACGGGTATATAACTGATATTGAAAGGCATCAACATGCTTTATATCGATAAAGAAACCGTCGCGCGTTATTTGACGATGGAACTTAGTCTTAAGCTAAGTGAAATAGCATTTAAATTACAATCGGAAAGAAAAGTAGAGCAACCTTTGCGCAATATCATTAAAGGTGAAGACGGCTTAATGGGCACCATGCCGATTTATATTAAGGAGGGGCCATACAAAGGGTTTGGGTTAAAGTCGGTGGTAGTGAGGTTTCAAAGCAATAGCGATAAACCTTCACACATCGGTAGCGTGCTGGTTTACGACGAGCCAGGTGTTTCAGGGATTGCCGCGGTGGATGCCAGCGCTATCACAGAAATTCGCACCGCCGCCGCTTCTGCTTATGCAACCCATCTTCTTGCCGCAAAGGATGCTAGCCGGTTAGCGATACTTGGCACTGGCTTACAAGCAAAAGCACATTTGCAAGCCATGTTATATGTACGCCCGATTAGAGAAGTCACTTTATGGGGTCGTAATGCAGAAAGATGCCGAGAATTTGCCACATGGTGTGATAAAACGCTCAATCTTCCCATTTCGATCAAAGCCTCACCTGCTGAGGCTGTACTCAATAGTGACATCATTTGCACAACCACAGCATCGCGTGACCCTATACTCAATAGAAAAGAGCTACCGGTTAAATGTCATGTCAATGCCATTGGCGCTTCGGCACTGGGATTCCAGGAACTCAGCGAAGATATGTATAGCAATACAACCCTATTTACTGATTCCAATGAATCAATACTTGCCGCCTCTCAATCTGTTATTAAAGCAAGGGAGAAAGGCATTCTTAACGGGTCAGACATTGGGATAGAAATTGGTACCGTTTCTCAATCTCATTCCAATTTGTGCGATCAGGATGTGACTATCTTTCAATCCGTTGGTTTGGCCGTTCAAGATATGGTATTTTCTCGGGAAGTCATTCGACAACTAATAAAAACGCCTTAACTATTTTGGATGAAAATATGCCAAACGTAAGACGTTCAGTATTAGAAAAATGTCGTTATTGTCTATACTAAAGAGCCCTTATTTGTCACTTGCATTCGCAAGTGACATTTCTATGTTCTGTTACTTCAAGGTGTTATTTTGAGAGGAAAGATATGCTAGAAGTGTCACAAATAGTAACCTATACAGCGGCACTGACTGTTGCTGCGGCGATACCCGGCCCGGGAATGGCAGCATTGGTTGCCAGAAGTGTGAGTAGTGGCGCGCTGGCGGGATTTAGTGTGTTGTTTGGCCTGATTATTGGTGATCTGACTTATTTGTCCTTTGCTGTTTTTGGCTTGTCCATTATCGCGAGCAGTTTTGACACCTTATTTGTTATGGTGAGATGGGGTGCCGCATTATATTTGAGTTATCTGGCATGGCAGTTCTGGTTTGCCAATCATCAACCCATTGGTGAAGACCAACCCATTAAGAAAAAAGAGTTGGCTGCGGCCTGGTTATCTGGTCTCACTCTAACGTTAAGTAACCCTAAAACGATTGCCTTCTATCTCGCACTATTACCTTTAGTGATTAACATAGAATCTATCTCGTTGCAAAACTGGGGACTCATGTTAGTACCATTGACGGTTTTTGTCTTATTCAGCGTAGGAGCGGTATTTATTATCGGTGCTCTCAGTATTCGGCATCTGCTATCAAGCCAACGAGCACAACGGATTTTATTTAAAGGTGCGGCTGTCATTATGTTTGTAACCGCTGTATCCATGTTGTTCAAAGCCAATTAAAAAAGTTTAATTTCTTACCATCTCCACGGTTTTATTGAATAAGAATCTGTCCTGAAAAACCATTCTTGTCAATATACCCTTCATCTTTCAAGCTGCTGCTTTGTTGGCTGCTTTCACTCACCCCAGTCACATAGTTATCTATGCTCCTGGGGATTCATTCACTTGCNNGAAATCTATTAGGTATAAATCGTGGACACACATTGACATCCTCTGAAGGACCGGGTTTTACAGCGCACCGGATAATCACCTTATTGTTATGAGAATGGATTAATCATCACCTGAATTGCTTGCTGGAATGAAAAAACCCCATGCATGGAAAGTGCATGGGGTCAGTATTTGGCGGAAGGATAGAGATTCGAACTCTAGGATGGTTTCCCATCGGCGGTTTTCAAGACCGCTGCCTTCGACCGCTCGGCCATCCTTCCATGGCGCGGGATTATGCGCCTAACATGATAATATGTCTAGCCTCTGTCGTAAAAATTCTGTGATTCTCTTACTGTTCGCTCAATCCTCAATCTATACCCTTCATCTTTCAAGCTGCTGCTTTGTTGGCGGCTTTCACTCACCCCAGTCACATCGTTATCTATGCTCCTGGGGATTCGTTCATTTGCCGCCGCGCTGCAACTCGAAATCTATTAGGTAT
This sequence comes from Photorhabdus antumapuensis, assembly GCF_020387775.1. Taxonomy (NCBI): domain Bacteria; kingdom Pseudomonadati; phylum Pseudomonadota; class Gammaproteobacteria; order Enterobacterales; family Morganellaceae; genus Photorhabdus; species Photorhabdus antumapuensis. Next base: position 25,332 of record NZ_JAHZMK010000001.1, on the reverse strand, counting down.
ATAATATCCTTTCCAGCCCCGATCCTGCTAAAATTAGCCTAAATACATCGAATCATAAGATTCACCAATTTAACGAGCTCGCTAAACAACCAAGCAATTATTAAGGCTTTTACTCAACGAATGTATAACAAACAATTTTCTATTAATTCATCAACCATAAACCGTTACTACGGTCTGTTCATTATTCTGCTTTTTGTGTCCCTGTTTTTATACAGCTATAACTACTTCAATGCCTGGCTAATGGGGAAAAAATATGCGCTAAACAGTGTTGCAACCAAAATAGTATTACAGATAGAAGATTATCGTTACCACGCTAATTCTATCTTTAAACAAGCCAATAGCTCATCTTTTAAACCACCAGAACTCGTCACACCGATGAAGCTACGACCTGATGTTTACTGGCTTGAGAATCGTTATCAAACCATCGACACAATTATTTTTGGTCACCACAACACTGCAAGTGTAGAATTGGCACAACGCCTTTCCAATTATATGGAGATTTTGTGGGGTACCCGCAATGAATACAACTCCATGTACTATCTGAATGGTAAAGATAACAGCCTGTTTCTGATAACCACTCACTCTATTCTTAAACCAGAATTGAGATTTAAAGAAAGTTATCTAACACTGACCGCCGAATCAAAACGTTCAGAAATGCTGATGCAATCCACCGCGTTAGATGAACGGGAAAATATTTCATCAATCCGTAAGTTAAATGGCGAAAATATCTATTTTTATACTTATCGGGCGACGTTCAATTCACCGGGTCAATTGGCAACAGTTATCGCTTTTGATTTGCCTATTTGTCATCTTCTTCCTATGGATATGGCCGCAGCCAACTTCAGTTTATTGTCGGATGACGAACAACCCCCGAATGAAATCAATAAAGTCAATATTTCACAGAATGGTTTCTGGCTCGAATTTTCTCAATCACTCAAGGGTACGCAATACAAACTGTTGTATCGGATATCACTCAAAGATTTACTAATCGATTTGTTATACAGAAACATCTGGTTGTTACTGACTGATTCCATATTTATTATCCTGTCTTTAGGTGGGCTTATTTACATTCGTAGAAAATATATCGCGCCAAATGCCCTTATAAGCCACGAGCTACAAGTCAAGGATGCGTTAAGTCACGATATTATCTCCAATATCCCGATTGGCTTATTGATTTATGATTTCTCAGTAAATCAGATAATTATGTGCAATAACATTGCCGATCATCTGTTGCCGAATGTCGATTTAAATAAAATTAAGATGATGGCAAAGCAACATCATGGTGTCATCCAAACCTCAATTGACGATTCAGTCTATGAAATTAAAATGTACAGCATTCGCCTGTTGCCAGAAACTTATCTGTTTTTACTGCAAGATAAAGATCAGGAGTCATTAATTAGTCGGCGTCTACAACTTGCCCATTTGGAACACGATAAGAGTGTACAAGCTCGGCGTTTTATGCTGACCAACATTCGTTCTGAATTAAAACAACCAATAAAGGAATTAGATCATATCGCTTACCAATTGAAACAAATTCTTATAGAAGAAAATAGTGTTCGTATCGTCGATAATTTATTAACTAAATCCGAATATATATCCGACTGGATCGAAAACATTTCATTACTCAATGAATTAGAATCAGGTGAATGGCAAGCAAAAAATGAATCATTTTCATTATCAGTCATTTTAGAAGGCATTATTAAGAAAGTGTTTCCGAAGATGAATAATAAAGGATTGAATTATTATTATCATTGTAATATTAATCCCGAATCACTATTTATTGGCGATAGCACTGCCATCAGTAAAATCATCCTGATGTTAGTCAATTATGCAATCACGCTCACATCTTATGGAAAGATATCACTCATCGTTAACTATTCCCAAGAATACAAAGAACAAATTCAAATCGAAATTATAGATACAGGAGTTGGACTTAATTCAACAGACTTAACAAATTTGAATTATCCATTTTTAAGCAAAGCGACAAGTGATAAATATCAAGCCAATTCAGGGCTGACCTTTTATCTATGTAACCAATTATGTAGAAAATTAAATGGTCATTTTACTATAAACAGCAAACCCAACCTGGGTACGCACTATGCTATCAGTCTGCCCTTCATAATCGGCCAAGACCCATGCCCACCGCTACTGGAAGACATTACTGCCTTGCTGGATATCAGCAATACGGAGATCCGTAAGATTGTGCAAAATCATCTGCATCATTATGGCGCTGCTTACTTCGATAAAAAGCCAGAAAATATGAATAGAGAATACGATATCATGTTGACGGATAAACCCTATGATTCGACAAAATCGGCTATATTACTGGTTGATAATCTGGCCGGCTTTGAGCAGATAAAACCTGACTATATTAAGTGTAACTACAATCTGAGTGAAGCTGTTATCAATGCCATTTCGTTATTAATTGAGAGAAGTTTCAGTTTTAACGAACTCAATGCAAATTTAGAAATGTCAGCATTTAACGATGAAAGCAACGATTACGATTTTGGCAATGTTATAAATAGTTATCAAAAACAGCTAACTGACAGCGATTACCGACAATTATTTGTCGAGACAGTACCGATAGATATTAATAAGCTGTATACTGATATAGAACAATATGATCTGATATCGCTTTCGCAAACAGCACATCGCCTGAAAGGCGTCTTTGCTATGTTAGACCTAGAACTCCTCAAACTTTCTTGCGAAACACTGGAACAACACATAACAGACAGTAATGAAATAGAGATTAAGAATAGCATTAGCCGTATTGAATCCTTCATTAAAAGGCTATTGCAGCAGGGTAACTAATAAGATGAATAACCTTAACGTCATTATTGCCGATGACCATCCGATTGTCCTGTTTGGCATCCGCAAATCACTTGAGCGGCTTGAATGGATCAACGTCGTCGCTGAGTCTGAAGACTCGACCACGTTGATCAACAATCTGTCCTGTATTAAAGCAAACGTACTGATCACGGATCTGTCCATGCCTGGGGACATATACGGCGATGGGATCAATTTGATTAAATACATCAAACGCCATTATCCCAGGCTATCCATCATTGTTCTAACCATGAACAATAATCCAGCAATTTTAAGTACTGTACTCGAACTTGATATTGAAGGCATTGTCTTAAAACAAGGAGCACCAACAGATTTACCTGATGTATTGACGGCCCTGAAACAAGGGGAAAAATTTATGCCAGAAAGCGTTTCTGAACTATTGAAAAAAGTGACGAAAACCCCCTATGGTGATAAACCGTTATCACAAAAAGAGAGTGAAGTTATACGTCTATTTGCCCAAGGCTTTTTGGTAACAGACATTGCCAAAAAACTTAAACGCAGTGTCAAGACTATCAGCAGTCAGAAAAAATCGGCTATGGTAAAACTGGGGGTAAATAACGATATTGCATTACTCAATTATCTTTCTTCCGTCACTATTGATACGAGCAATCACGTTCAGTAAATACCGTTCGTTGTTTTAACATGAAAGTCCTCTCGATGCCCGGCAACTATTTGTTTGTACCGGGCATTGTTTTATAAATCATCGTTTCAAATCATCTTCGTCAGTACTTGGGTGAGAGTCACCAGAGAAACCGGTTTAGACAAACAATCATCCATTCCTGCATCAATACAGCGCTGTTTTTCTTCTGCCAGTGCATTTGCCGTAATACCAATAATCGGCAACTTACACCCATCATTCCGTAAATACATTGTTAACGCATAACCATCCATATTAGGCATATTGACATCCGTCAGAATGATATCAATCCCCCCGTTCTTCAAATATTCCAACGCATCTAATCCATCATTTGCCACCGTTGTTTGGAAACCAATGGATTTCAACTGATCAGCCAATAAACGGCGGTTGATAGGATGATCATCTACCACCAGAATCACAATAGTATTAAACCGAGTGTTTGCCTGAAAAACAGGTGGTGCGGTATTCAATACCACATTATGATTCGGTGAAACCAGCCGCTCAATCATTACCGGCAAATCATGTAAATGGTAAGTGTTATGTAACCAATAGTTTTCTCTGATTTGTTCCGGTGAGCCAATATAGTCCGTCGATAATTCAATATAAGCATACACAGGGGAAATAACCGCATCAGAAAAATCGCTGATAATAATTTCACTACCATCTGTGTTTTGCTCACTGTATAAAACCGTGTGTAAGCCATGATGAACCAGAAAACGCTGTAAAAATTCCTCCAGATAAAGATTACGTATAGCCAAGATGATTTTTCGCTGATACTCATTTATTAGCTGAATTTTTGGCCTATATTTCGCACCATATAAAGGTAAACGAATAGAAAACATACTCCCTATCTGTGGTTGTGAAATGACTTCAATATCACCATCCATCAGATTGATAAGTTTTTCACAAATCGCCAGACCAAGCCCTGTTCCCTGAGATGAGCTTTCCGTATTTGGCATGATCTGGAAAAATGGATCAAATAACTGAATAAGCGCTTTATCAGAGATACCGACGCCGGTGTCCTTTATCCTGACGTATAAGTAATCTCTATCAACTGTCATATGTATAATCACACATCCAGTATTAGTGAACTTAATCGCATTATTTAACAGATTAGATATAACTTGTTGTAATCGAACCGGATCATTGCAGATATAATCCGGAACATCCGGTTCAATATAGCAATACAAGGTCAACGGCTTTTTCACTACTAACGGTAGATAGTTAGAAACAACATGAGAAATAACTTCCTGACAGGAAAATTCTCTAGACTCAATTTTAAGCTGTTTAGATTCAATCTTTGAAAAGTCGAGAATATCACTGATAATTTTTAGCAACAGCGCTGAAGAGTTATTCATCGTTGATAACAAACGGACAGATTCAGTAGGCAATGAATGCGCCTGTAATAACTCCAGGTTTCCAATAATACCGTAAAGCGGCGTTCTCAACTCGTGACTGACGGTAGCTAAAAACATAGATTTAGAATAGTTAGCCTGTTCCGATGCCAACGCCATTTCCTGTAATGATTTTTCCATCCGCACACGGACACTGATATCAACCAAGACACAAATTGCCACCTCTTCATTCCTGTAGCGGGAATGAACAAAACTGATTTGCAAATGATGATTATTACTGGTTACAACATCAACATAACTGCTGGTTCTGTCACAAATAATATGAATAATCCGTTCCCGATCTTCATGCGTTAGCATTCTCAAATAATTATGTGCCAACTCATTACTCAGAATATTACTCCCATCACTGACCCGCAATATACTGATCCCAACCGGCGCTGAAGCAACAATCTTATGATTAAATTGTTCATGCTCCTCCAGACGAATCGCATTCTCTTCAGCCGGAGCAAACATTTTCCGCTCAAACAGATACACCAAGATAATGATGACGAAGGCAGATAACGCATTAAGCACAATACTGCTAATAATCTGTAACTTAAAACCTTCAAAAAGAGTTTTCAGTGGCAGCGCATAAATGATACTGAATGAAGATGGCATTAACCGACGTTTTAACAGTAAATCAGTAAAATTATCATCATAGCCAAAATAAGGCGCCTCCAACTGATAATCAGCATAATGAAGTTTATAGTCACCATTTGCTGGATAATGCAACACCGGTTGATTACTGCGATTCAATAACGTTATTGAAATTGGGCGGTCTTGTCTCTGAATAAAAGAGTCCAATCTGATGAATTGTTCAATGCCTATCATGGCAACCATCTGACCATTTACATATACCGGTGCCAATACATAGAGATGGCCGCTATCAGATCTTGCACCCGGTATAACCCAATAAACATTTCGTTCTTTACCTTGCTCTTTCAGGCTGATAAGCCTACGTGAATTTTCATAAACTATTTTTTTCAACGTATCGGGTTCAGTCGTGGTATTACGGATAGAAAAACTTACCATACACATACTTTGCGTACCCACCAGAAAAACCTGATTCAATCCCTGAGGCGCGGCAAGATTATCCTTCCAATAGAAGATAAGGTTATTCAACGAATTTAAATAACTATGCGTGTTGTTGCGAAAAGTATGACAGTCAGCGCTTTGGTTCAAAGGATGATAAGAAAACGCCGGGTTATCATGTGGAAAATCAAAAATAGCATTTTTTCCATTAGAATTCAGTAAATGCTTCTCGGTCATATATTGGATATCCCGCAGAACACTTGCTGTATGACGCACATAAGAGAGCGTGGAATCATAATTCGCATTGTATTCTTGCCGAATATCCGATTTAACTTCATTAAAGATATTAACCAGGTAAAAAGCTGTTAATAAAGCGCCTAACGCCCACAACATTAGGCCAAGCACCCGGAAAAGATAACGGGATATTTTTAGCGATGTACGAAAAGAAGAAAGATATCTCAAAAGGTTACCTGATAAAAACCAACATCATTAATAACAAGATATACCAGAGTTTAAAGATTACAAAACCCCATCAATCGCATATTTCGATACTAATAAAAATCCCTTTAAAAAAACAGGCACCGAAGTACCTGTTTCTTAATTAAGTGAAAAAATATCTTCACTTAAACCGGATCAACTGACTCGCTGCTGTTAGCATCTGGTAAATCGGTGCTATCACTTTTCAATTCTTCCCCTTCTGCTACCAGCCCATCTTCATCATCTTCATCATCTTCGGGTTCAGCAACCCGCTGTAAGCCGACAACTTTCTCATCTTCAGCGGTACGAATAAGGGTTACGCCTTGAGTATTCCGGCCAACAACGCTGACTTCCGACACTCTTGTACGTACTAATGTGCCAGCATCAGTAATCATCATTATTTGATCGGTTGGTTCAACCTGAATTGCCCCGATCACGTTACCATTACGCTCACTGACTTTAATCGAGATAACCCCCTGCGTTGCACGGGATTTGATCGGATATTCGCTTTCAGCGGTACGTTTACCATAACCGTTTTCAGTGACAGTCAGAATTTCTCCTTCTCCACGCGGGATAATCAGAGAAACAACTTTATCTTCACCATTTAGTTTGATACCACGTACACCGGTAGCGGTACGCCCCATTGAACGAACCGCTTCCTCTTCAAAACGAACAACCTTCCCTTCCGCGGAGAACAACATAACTTCGTTACTACCGTCAGTCAGGTCAACGCCGATCAGTTCATCACCTTCATTGAGATTAACGGCGAGAATACCAGCACTGCGCGGGCGGCTGAAATCTTGCAACGCGGTCTTCTTCACTGTCCCACTGGCCGTAGCCATAAAGACATACAATCCTTCTTCATATTCACGCACCGGCAGAATAGCCGTAATTCGCTCATCTTGTTCCAGCGGCAAAAGGTTCACAATCGGACGACCGCGGGCACCACGGCTGGCCTCAGGTAATTGATAAACCTTCATCCAGTACAAGCGGCCACGGCTGGAGAAGCAAAGGATCGTATCGTGAGTATTCGCCACCAGCAGCCTTTCAATGAAATCTTCTTGTTTGATACGTGCTGCGGATTTACCTTTACCCCCACGGCGTTGCGCTTCATAGTCAGATAATGGCTGATATTTGACATACCCCTGATGTGACAAGGTGACAACAACATCTTCCTGATTAATCAAATCTTCAATATTGATATCAGCCGTATTTTCCGTGATTTCAGTACGGCGGGCATCACTATATTGCGCCTTAATCGCCAACAACTCTTCACGGATCACTTCCATCAAGCGCTCAGGATTTTCCAGAATGAACAGCAATTCGCCAATTAATGTCAGCAACTCACGATATTCATCCAGCAGTTTTTCATGCTCCAGGCCGGTCAGTTTCTGCAAACGCAGATCCAGAATGGCCTGAGCCTGCTGTTCAGTCAGATAATATTTACCCTCATGCACACCATATTGTGGTTCCAGCCATTCAGGGCGGGCAGCATCATCACCGGCACGTTCTAGCATGGCGGCAACACTACCTAATTCCCACGGCTGAGCAACTAATGCGGCTTTTGCCTCGGCTGGCGTCGGTGCAAAACGGATAAGTTCGATAATAGGATCGATATTCACCAGTGCCACAGCCAATGCTTCAAGAATATGGGCACGTTCACGGGCTTTACGTAATTCAAAGACGGTACGACGAGTAACCACTTCACGGCGGTGGCAGACGAAGGCCGAAATAATATCTTTCAGACTCAGTAGCTTAGGCTGACCTTGATGCAGGGCCACCATGTTGATACCAAAAGAAACCTGGAGTTGAGTCAAGGAATAGAGGTTATTCAGAACCACTTCCCCCACCGCATCCCGTTTCACTTCAATCACGATCCGCATGCCGTCTTTATCAGATTCGTCACGAAGGGCACTAACCCCTTCGATGCGTTTCTCTTTCACCAATTCGGCAATTTTTTCAATCAGACGGGCTTTATTGACCTGATAAGGAATTTCGTGCACTAAAATAGTTTCACGGCCATTCTTCTCATCCACTTCAATTTCCGCACGGGCACGGATATAAATTTTACCGCGACCAGTCCGATAAGCCTCCTGAATACCGCGACGACCATTAATAATCGCGGCAGTCGGGAAATCCGGGCCAGGAATATACTGCATCAGCCCTTCAATGCTGATGTTTTCATCTTCAATATAAGCCAGACAACCATCAATAACTTCGGATAAGTTATGAGGAGGAATGTTAGTTGCCATACCCACTGCGATACCGGAAGAACCGTTGATCAGCAGGTTTGGTACTTTCGTTGGCATCACTTCCGGGATCTGCTCTGTACCATCATAGTTCGGCACAAAATCGACAGTCTCTTTTTCCAGATCCGCTAGCAGTTCATGGGCAACTTTCGCCATACGCACTTCGGTGTAACGCATAGCGGCGGCTGAGTCACCATCAACTGACCCAAAGTTACCCTGACCATCAACCAACATATAGCGCAGGGAAAATGGCTGAGCCATACGAACAATCGTGTCGTAGACTGCACTATCCCCATGTGGGTGGTATTTACCGATGACGTCCCCGACAACACGGGCAGACTTTTTGTAGGATTTATTCCAATCATTTCCCAGTACACTCATGGCATAAAGTACGCGACGGTGTACCGGCTTGAGTCCGTCTCGAACATCTGGTAGTGCGCGCCCGACAATAACAGACATCGCATAATCCAAATACGAGCTTTTCAGCTCTTCTTCGATATTGACCGGGGTGATTTCTCTGGCAATGTCGCTCATGGAGCCCACTATCCCTCATACATTCCGAATTCAAAGGCTTAGAACTATACCACAAACCAACCGTTTTATAAAAATCAGATACAGGCAATCAAAAATTAAGCCGTGTATACTATGGTGTATACTACGGCTGAACGGAGTGAATCCGCCTGCTAAAGCAAGTTTAAGGAGCGACAACCGCTGATGAACATCAAAACCCCTTCCACCCCAAACAATGTTGATCAACAGGAAATAGAGAAATTTGAAGCGATTGCATCTCGCTGGTGGGATTTGGAAGGTGAATTTCAGCCACTGCACCGGATTAATCCACTGCGTCTAAATTATATTTTGCAACGTTCTGGCGGCATTTTCGGTAAAAAAGTCTTGGATGTGGGCTGTGGTGGCGGTATTTTGTCAGAAAGTATGGCCCGTGAAGGGGCAGAAGTGACCGGACTGGATATGGGTACGGAACCCCTTCAGGTTGCCAGACTGCACGCCCTTGAAACAGGTGTCCCCGTGACTTATGTACAGGAAACAGTAGAAAGCCACGCCGAAAAATATCCACAAGCTTATGATATCGTCACCTGTATGGAAATGCTGGAACATGTCCCAGATCCACAATCGGTCGTTCATGCTTGTGCTCAGTTAGTGAAACCCGGCGGACACGTCTTTTTTTCTACCATTAACCGCAACAAAAAAGCTTGGCTTATGGCAGTAATCGGCGCGGAATACATTCTGAAAATGGTACCGAAGGGAACCCATGATGCGAAGAAATTTATCCGACCATCAGAGTTGATAGACTGGATTGACAGAACATCCCTGCGAGAAAAGCATATTATTGGCCTGCATTACAACCCGTTAACAGATAAATTTAGCCTTGGTCACAATGTAGACGTCAATTATATGTTACACACCCAGAATGTCTGACATATTCATCTGACAGATTAATAAATCGGCAAATAAACCCTATTTTCAGGAATTTTTTTATTCATTTTTGCCGGTGTTTCTGTCAGAGCAACCGCTAGTAATGATGCAGGATTCCGGCTTTTTAATAAATTTAGTCCTCAAGTTATCCACAAGAATCCGTATTTTTGTACACTTGATAAAAGCTGTTTTTAACATTATCTTGTTGTCATTATTTAGTGTACCCCCTACATATTGTGTTCCTTAACATTCCATTACCACTACTCTCTCGTGGGTTTTTTCGCCACTGAGAGGGTTATGTTTTGGTCTGGGTAAAGACACAAAGCAGGTGGGAGCGAATTTGAAAGTAAATGTAAGGTATGCCTGTCCATGAACCATAGTCTGCTAGTAACAAAGCGTGATGGCCACAAAGAACGAATTGACCTTGATAAAATCCACCGGGTTGTTAACTGGGCAGCCGATGGACTGAAAAATGTCTCGGTATCACAAGTAGAACTGCGTTCTCAAATCCAATTTTACGATGGCATCAAAACCTCAGATATTCATGAGACGATGATCAAAGCGGCCGCTGATCTTATCTCCGGTGATGCACCTGACTATCAGTATCTGGCCGCCCGCTTGGCAATTTTCAACCTGCGTAAAAAAGCTTACGGTCAATTCGAGCCACCCGCACTCTATGACCATGTATCCCGTATGGTGAAAATGGGCAAATATGACAAGCATTTACTTGCAGACTACTCGAAAGAAGAATTCGAGCAAATGAACGAGTTTATCGACCATTGGCGTGATATGAATTTTTCTTACGCGGCGGTTAAACAGCTTGAAGGTAAATATCTGGTTCAGAATCGGGTTACCGGTGAAATTTATGAAAGCGCCCAATTCCTTTATCTTCTGGTCGCGGCTTGCCTGTTCTCCGGTTATCCGAAAGAGACACGGCTGGGCTATATTCGCCGTTTTTACGACGCGGTTTCCACATTTAAGATTTCTCTGCCTACCCCGATCATGGCAGGTGTACGCACCCCGACGCGTCAGTTCAGCTCCTGCGTATTGATTGAATGTGATGATAGCCTGGATTCCATTAATGCAACTTCCAGCGCGATTGTGAAATATGTTTCTCAACGTGCGGGTATTGGTATCAATGCAGGCCGTATTCGTGCACTGGGAAGCCCAATCCGTAATGGTGAAGCCTTCCATACCGGCTGTATTCCTTTTTATAAACATTTCCAGACTGCGGTCAAATCCTGCTCTCAGGGGGGCGTTCGTGGCGGGGCCGCTACACTGTTCTATCCATTATGGCATCTGGAAGTTGAAAGCCTGCTGGTACTGAAAAACAACCGTGGCGTTGAAGGAAACCGCGTTCGTCACATGGACTATGGCGTACAACTTAACAAGCTGATGTATGAGCGCCTGATCAAAGGTGAAGAGATTACCCTGTTCAGTCCATCGGATGTTCCAGGGCTATATGATGCCTTCTTTGCCGATCAGGATGAATTTGAGCGCTTGTACACCAAATATGAGCAGGACAGCAATATCCGTCAGCAACGTCTGAAAGCCGTTGAGCTCTTCTCCCTAATGATGCAAGAGCGTGCTTCTACCGGCCGTATCTATATTCAGAACGTCGATCACTGCAACACCCACAGCCCATTTGATCCTTTCGTCGCTCCGGTGCGCCAGTCAAACTTGTGTTTGGAAATTGCACTGCCAACCAAACCATTGAATGATATCAATGATAAAAATGGTGAAATCGCGCTGTGTACCTTATCCGCATTCAACTTGGGGGCAATTGAAAATCTTGATGATCTGGAAGAACTGGCTATTCTGGCAGTCCGTGCCCTTGATGCCCTGCTCGATTATCAGGACTACCCTATCCTTGCCGCCAAACAAGGGGCAATGGGTCGCCGTACATTAGGCATTGGTGTCATCAACTATGCTTACTATCTGGCGAAACACGGTGTACGTTACTCAGATGGCAGCGCTAACAACCTGACTCACAAAACATTTGAAGCAATCCAGTATTACCTGTTGAAAGCCTCTAATGAACTGGCGAAAGAACAAGGCGCTTGCCCGTGGTTTAAAGAAACCACCTATTCTAAAGGTATCCTACCTATCGATACCTATAAAAAAGCGCTGGACACATTGACCAATGAACCGCTGCACTATGACTGGGAAGCATTGCGCAACGATATCAAACAATATGGTCTGCGCAATTCAACATTATCTTCTTTGATGCCGTCAGAGACCTCTTCACAGATCTCTAACGCCACCAACGGCATTGAACCGCCTCGTGGTTACATCAGCATCAAAGCATCAAAAGATGGCATTTTGCGCCAGGTTGTACCGGAATATGAGCGTCTGAAAAGCGCTTACGAACTCTTGTGGCAAATGCCGGGTAATGATGGCTACTTGCAGTTGGTTGGTATCATGCAGAAATTTATCGACCAGTCGATCTCTGCCAATACCAACTATGATCCGACACATTTCCCGAGTGGAAAAGTGCCGATGAATCAGCTGCTGAAAGATTTGCTGCTCGCCTACAAATATGGTGTGAAGACACTGTATTACCATAATACACGTGATGGTGCGGAAGACATTCAGGGTGACCTGGAAGAAGTCGTGGAATCGGCTGATTCCGATTGTGAAGGCGGCGCGTGTAAGATTTAATTTGAGGAAGTTATGGCCTATACCACCTTTTCGCAGGTAAAAAACGACCAGTTACAGGAACCGATGTTCTTTGGTCAGCCGGTAAACGTAGCTCGTTATGACCAGCAAAAGTATCCAATTTTCGAGAAATTGATCGAAAAACAGCTCTCCTTCTTCTGGCGCCCGGAAGAAGTTGACGTGTCTCGTGACCGTATTGACTATAATGCGTTGCCGGATCATGAAAAGCATATTTTCATCAGTAACCTGAAATACCAAACGCTGCTGGACTCTATTCAGGGTCGCAGCCCGAACGTGGCGTTTCTGCCCTTGATCTCCATTCCTGAGCTGGAGACCTGGGTTGAAACCTGGTCTTTTTCCGAGACGATTCACTCACGTTCTTATACGCACATCATCCGTAATATCGTTAACGATCCGGCGGTTGTGTTTGATGATATTGTCACCAATGAAGAGATTCTGAAACGGGCGAAAGATATTTCCGCTTATTACGATGATCTGATTGAGATGACTAATCATTACCAGCTATTTGGTGAAGGAACACATCAGATTGCCGGTAAAACCATTACTGTCAGTCTGCGTGAACTGAAAAAGCAACTGTATCTGTGCCTGATGAGCGTTAACGCGCTGGAAGCGATCCGTTTCTACGTCAGTTTTGCCTGTTCATTTGCCTTCGCTGAACGTGAATTGATGGAAGGTAATGCCAAAATCATCAAACTGATCGCCCGTGACGAAGCACTGCATCTGACAGGCACTCAGCATATGCTGAATCTGTTGCGCTCTGGTCAGGATGACCCGGAAATGGCTGAAATCGCCAAAGAGTGTGAGCAACAGTGCTATGACCTGTTTGTTCAAGCGGCGGAACAAGAAAAAGAGTGGGCGGATTACCTGTTCAAAGAAGGTTCCATGATTGGCTTGAACAAAGACATTCTGTGCCAATATGTTGAATACATCACCAATATCCGCATGCAGGCTGTTGGGCTGAAACTGCCATTTGAAACACGTTCTAACCCGATTCCGTGGATTAACGCCTGGCTGGTGTCTGATAATGTTCAAGTCGCGCCGCAAGAAGTTGAAGTCAGTTCCTATCTGGTTGGTCAGATTGATGCTGAAGTTAACCCTGACGACCTGAGTGATTTTGAACTCTGATGACAAGCTATAAAGTAACCCTGCATGGTATGCAGGGTTATCATATCTACAGCTCTCCCGAACTGCATAACAGTCTGTTAGAAGCACTGGAACAAGGTAGAGTTCAAGCTGAATACCAGTGCCGTGAAGGTTATTGCGGTTCCTGCCGTGTCAGACTGATAAAAGGCAAAGTTGGTTATCGACACAAACCTCTGGCTTTTGTTAATGAAGGCGAGATTTTACCCTGCTGCTGTCATCCACTTAGTGATATTGAGATTGAGCTTTAATAATTAAAATTGGTCTTCATGGTGGGCAGACAATAATGATTATTTGCTCATTATTACACATACCAAGAATGTAAACCGTGGCCACTGAGCCGCAGCGGCTCGGAAACCACGTTCGTATCTAGCAGGATCATTCAAAACTCATCGGCTCGGCAGGTGTCTTATCATGCTCGATCTCGACGCCCCGCGCCTCGCGGCCAATTTCTGCCAGCAAAGAGCCCAACTTAATGCGCCCCGCCAGTTGTACGGCATTTTCCAGAATAAACCGGATTTCGGCCTCAGCACTGCGGCCGTACGTAGCTGCGCGTACCTGCAAGGAGCGATGCACTTCGTCCGGTACATTTCTGACAGTAATGGATGGCATAGACTCATTTCCTCATTTAGCATGCATTGCAAACAATATGTATTATTGCAACCAAGACTACAAGCATGTGGGATAGAAAGAGAGTTAATTGCATTCAATAAAGTCCATTAACCATTAGTAAAGAGTTGAAAAGAAATCAGCACGCAAAAAAATATTATCCGAATAACAGAGATTTAAGCGTTTTCTTGCCATTATTTTACGAAACAAATCATAAAAAATAATGCAATAAAAAAATGGATAAAACGGTTAATGTGGTAGGGTTTAAGTCTTGAAAAAAGCTTAATATATAGAATTTTGCATCGAACTCTAGAGGCGATAATGTTGAAATAATTGGTACTAAAGGAAAAATATCTTTCTCTACATTTGGACATTCGGCCATTTCATATTATGACGAAAATAATACATTACACCAATTTAATATTGACAATCCAAAACATATAGAAATGCCATTGATTAATACTATCATTAATGAATTGCAAGGAAAGGGATTTTGCCCACAACAGGAGAATCAGGCTCACGAACCAGTTGGGTAATAGATCAAGTATTAAAAGACTATAGAATGAAGAATTATTGACAATATAAAAATGAATAAATCGGTTTTTATGGGAAAATAAAAACCAAATATATATGAGATCATTAAAAATATCGGAAGTTAATAAATGATCTTAAATCCTCTATTAACTTATTTTTAATTAGTTTGAGAGAAATTCCATTTAGTTATAATTTCATCCCCGATATTATCGGTAAGCTATATAATTCATGAGAGGTATTCAAACTGGAAACTAATAATGAATGAATCTGCTATTACTACCTAATTCCCTATCAAACAGATTCCTGATAAATAAAATTACTATACTTATTAAACTGGTCTAAATTAACATTTCCAAAGAATTTAATTAAAATTAAATCAAGTGTTTAATTATGGGAGGCAACATGAGCACTGTGACAAGAATCAGTATTACAGATCTTCCCGAAAGTCTGAAAACAGCGGTCAGAGAAGGTCAAACTGTTGTTATTAAAAAAGTAGCAAAGAAATCGGGAGTGATACAGCTCAGGTAAGAGCAGTGTCTAAACATCCTAAAATTACTCATCTTTATACCTGAGAAAAGAGCAATCGGTATTCTAGGCAAATCCTCAAAGAAACTCAGACAAATTGGTGCATTAGTGAACAAAATATCAGTACTGACAGAAGAAGAGTTTTCCAAATATAGTCACAAAACCCTCGCCATATTTGGAGTAAAAACAGGTAAATTAGATTTATAAAACACCTCCACAATAAAAATAATCTAAAAATGAGAATTTAGCAGGAGATATGTAAACATATAGTAACCAAAAATAGTTATTTTTAAATAAAAACATTGTACTTAACAAAAAATCAATTTACGCTTTATCCCCGTTCACCATAATATTTTATTATAAACTAATTGATGATCATAATCCCCTAATTATCTGAACAATCAAAATATAAAATGAGAGAAAAAATACTATTTATAGTTGCCGGCTATCCTGGAATCGGAATGGGACATGCTTTTAGAGTGGCTGATTTAAGCAAGAGTTTAAAGAATAACGATGTATATGTTTTATGTACTCATGAAAGTATAAATGCTTTCAATTACTTAAAATCTTTAGATATAAAACTCATTCTACAAAATAAGAATATACCCATTCACAAATATGTCAAAAAAATAAATCCAAACTTAGTGATAAATGACACGTTAGACACTGATGAAAGTTATATTAGCACCATAAAAACTTTAGGTAAAAAAATCATTACATTTGAAGATACAGGAAGTGGCGTAAGAAAAACAGATCTTACTATAAATGCTATTTATTCTTCAGGAATATATTCTCACGTCCTTTATGGACATAATTATATTGATCTACGAGACGAATTTATTTCATCAAATAGAATAAAAATAAATAACAAGGTAAAATCTATATTATTATCTTTTGGTGGTGAAGATCCAAACAACCTAACTTTACGATTTTTAAAGTTATTATTTACATGTAATTTCCTCCAGGATATTATAGTAAAAGTTATTACAGGTCCAGCTTATCCTTTTACTCAGGAATTAAATTCTTTCTTAAGCTCTGTAAATTATCAAAATATTCAATGGATAGATAATATTAAGACAGGTATGTCTCAACATATGTTAGCTTCTGACATTGCAATCAGCTCTAATGGAAGAACAATATATGAACTAGCCGCATTAGGTGTTCCATCTATATCAATTTCTGCAAATAAACGAGAAAATTTGCATGATTTCTCTAATACAGTAGGTTTTTTTAAACTAGGTTTACATAGTGATATTTCTGATGATGTTTTTATAAATTCCATTATAAAAATATTTGATTATGAAACCAGATTAAATATTCATAAAAAAACAATGTATTTAGATATAAAAACTGGGAAGGAAAGAATAATACAAAACATCATTAAGTTACTCAATGATAATACTCCAGCAAACTCTTTGACCATATAAAACAGAAAATAATCTTAACCACTTAAAGTGAGGAAATATGCTAAATAAAGATGAATTATTACAATTTAATAAAGACGGATATATTATTAAACCCATCTTATCAGAGTCTAAAATTGATTTCTACTTAAAAATAATACATGATCATATAAAACAAAATAATGATAAGATGTTTAACATTCAATTTATTCAACCAAAAATGGCAATTAAAGGAATTCAGTCAATTATTAGTCATAATAAAATTATTGAAATTTGCAATGATTTGTTAAAAGGTGGAGATATCATACTTGATGGTGCCTCATTATTCTATGCGAATAAAGGAGTTGATTACCGACAAGGCTGGCATCGGGATGTAATACAAATTCCTGATGAAGAAATTCTCGATTCATGGTATTCAGATAAACATTTCCATAATAATATTCAAATAAACATACCATTATATAAAGATGAATGTTTATGGTTTGTAAAAGGTAGTCATATTCGTAATTTTAACAATATAGAAAAAGAATTATTTTCTGGTTCCAAAAAAATAGCCCCAGTGAAATCACCCGATATTAATATTGGTAAAAAAATCATACTAAATCCAGGAGAAGCTATATTTTATAATAACTTGGCAATACATAGAGGGTATGGTGGCATATTGAAACATAATCGTGCAACAATACAATTAGGTTACCATACGAATAGATGTGAACCCACATGTCACTTCGGTGTAATGGATTATAAAAAATTCGATAAAAATTATATTAACTCACTTGATTCAGAAGTAAGAAACATGCTATATAATCATATATTGGAACGAAAAAAATGGGATAAATCAGAGTTTTACTATAATCTCCATCAAGATTTTATTAGGAAAGAATTTAATATAAACATATTGAGAAAATAAAATGCAAAAAACAATAAAATGGGGCATTATTGGTTGTGGTGATGTTACTGAAGTAAAAAGCGGCCCTGCTTTTTATAAATTAGATAACTCTGAATTAGTTGCAGTAATGCGACGCAATGCTAATTTAGCCGAGGACTTTGCCAAGAGACATAATGTGCCTAAATGGTATTCTGATGCTAATTCACTTATTAATGACAAAGACATTGATGCAGTATATATTGCAACACCACCCTCTACACATAAAGAATATACCATTTTAGCGGCTAAAGCTGGTAAAGCAATATATGTAGAAAAACCTATGGCATTAACATTTGAAGAATGTAATGAAATGATAGCGACTTGTAAATCGCAAAATGTCCCATTATTTGTTGCTTATTACAGGAGAGCATTGCCAAGATTCTTAAAGATCAAAGAATTAATTGAGTCAGGTGCTATAGGAACACCAAGAATTGTAAGTTGTATACTTTACAGAGAGATAGAGCAATGTTACCAAGATCCTCATCATTTACCTTGGGTTGTTAATCCAGAAATTTCCGGCGGTGGGTTATTTGTTGATTTAGCATGTCATACTCTGGATATATTAGATTTTCTTTTGGGAAAAATTATTTCTGTCAAAGGACATGCAAATTCACAGGGGAATGCTTATCCAGCAGAAGATTGCGTATCAATGTCATTTATGTTTGAAAACAATATCCAAGGTGTAGGTATATGGAATTTTGCATCGAATGCCAGAGGAGATAATGTTGAAATAATTGGTAATAAAGGAAAAATATCTTTTTCTACCTTTGGAAATTCAGCCATTTCATATTATGACGAAAATAATAAATTACACCAATTTAATATTGACAATCCAAAGCATATAGAAATGCCATTGATTAGTACGATAATTAATGAATTACAAGGCAAAGGCTTTTGCCCTTCAACAGGAGAATCAGGCTCACGAACCAGTTGGGTAATAGACCAAGTATTAAAAGAGTATAGAATGAATAATTATTGACAATATAAAAATGAATAAATCGGTTTTTATGGAAAAATAAAAGCCAAATATATATGAGCTCATTAAAAATATCGGAAGTTAATAAATGATCTTAAATCCTATATTAACTTTTTTTAATTAGTTTGAACGTTTTTCTATTTAGTTATAATTTCGCCTCAGATATTATCGATAGACTGTATAATTCATGAAAGGTATTCGGGTTGGACATGATAACAAATTTGCCTGTTACTTCTTGAATTTATTATCTGTAGTAACGAAAGAATCGTATATCCATCTAAGATATACCTTATGGATTTCAAGATGCATCGCGACGGCAAGGAAGCGAATCCCCGGGAGCATAGATAACTATGTGACCGGGGTGAGTGAGTGCAGCCAACAAAGAGGCAACTTGAAAGATAACGGGTATAAAACCAGCTTGACATATTCTAGCTAATAGAATTAAAGAAATTATTAATGTCTTCTTTCGATAAATCTTTTATTAGGACACTGATAATATTTTCATAATTATCCAGTCCCAACCACAAAGAATTATTACATTTGACCCAACTTGATAATTTATATTTCTCTCTTATCATCAACATAATAGCCTCCTGATAAATATCTACTTTAATCACACAATTAAATTCATCAATAAAACGATGGCTAAAATTATTACTTTCAATAAATTTCCACGGACTCATATCAACGATAGGAAAACCACATTTACTTTCATGTGATACAATAAAGTCATTATCCACATATTGGACAAAATCAGGATTTATTGCAACTAATGTAATTGCTGCTATTCTGCCATCGCTAGGTAAAATAGCAAACTCTAATAAACTTTTTTCATTATCGCCAATTCTCCAATACAAAGGGGTTTCGTTCATATTATCAACTAATTGGATATCAATAGGTATATATTCATCAGTATTGATGGTTACTTCCTGAATATTTACTAATTTTAATATTTTTATCATAATTTATCCAACTCATGTTTCAATACCGGAAAAAATAAACCGCTTTCTTATCCTAAGATATAAATTTCCATTATAGCTATTTGATATAGATAACCACAGTTATCAGTACCGAATATAATTAGAATTTTATATCAATCATAATGGCACCCTATCTACTCATGGCCCCGGCCAGATCAATTTCTCTTTTAAATTTCCAGGGATTATATCAAATAATTCCTTAATATAAAATAAGTGCTGGTTATAATTTGGTGAAATAGTATCATTACAATTATCGTAATAATATTTGGCCTGATGATTTAAGAAATAAATATCATGCTCTTGAAAGTTTTCATCAAGAATAGAATGGTAAAAATTATGGATTAATTCAGCTTCAAAATAACATGAAATATCCCTTCCTTTCAATTTTTTACTGTGAGTTTGTATATTCCTTATATAAGGTAGAGATAATGCTAACATCTTTATATATACTTCATTTTTTTTCATTTGCATACCTCATTAATATCAAGCATCATTTTTTACTAGTAATGGTTTGGAGCTTACCGGAGCATTCTTAGTTTGCGTCCACAAACCATTTTATAAAAGTTTTTCTATACACAATGAGTCACCAATTTTACGATATATTTCCTAGGCTGCTACCATACGATGATTTCCTTCCGCTATTTAATTCTCTTTTGCTTATGGCCGCTTGCTGGATTGTGTTGAATCCCTAGGCAACAGCACTGGCTCTAGCATACCCCAACCTATAATCCACACGGTGTACCTTGATGAAAAGTCAGGCGCCAATTATGTTCATTAGAAAATACCCAAATTGATGACCTCAGTGCTGCATGACCACCGTCCTGATTGTGAGTTCTGTAAAGTAAAATAACGCACATTTCTTCCACTATCGTCAGCCGGAAGTCAGAACTTACGATGCAATTAATACTATTTTCAGCTATCAGGGCGTCAATCGTTTCACTGCGGCCGACTAAGTGACCTGAGCGAGTGATTTCGAGAAAATCAGGATGAAGGATTTTCTCAAGCCATGCTCTGTCATACCGCCGGACACCGTGAAGACTACATTCCAGAGATGTTATTGTTTCAAGAAGCATATATCCTCCTGCATGGATATAGAAACTCGGATTTGCACCAAAAGGTGACATTTTAAATTTGGAATAACAAGGCATTTTTCTGGTGATTATGCTAACCGTCATGACGCATCAAAAGCACTAACCTAGTGTCAATACCTTTATATTATCCGCTACTCCCGTGGTATTCACCTCTTCTTGGATAATGCATCAAGAAGCTCCATACTTAATTGCTCGTCATTTGTATTTGGAGACAATAAATAGTGGCCTCCCTGTAGATCAAAACTGAGCATTCGATAATCAGAAAAGATCTCAGTGAGGTAAAAATCTCTATTAAATACGCATCTGGCATTTAATCCTTGTTTAAAATCTGCACTCATTATTTCACCACCGTGATTTTAGGGGTAAGTCTCATTTAATAATTATTTAGATTCTTCTGAGATAATTAGCGGACACGTAATAGTGATTACGTGCCCACCTTAATTAACTCTACAAATCAAAGCTCATGGCTAATCAGTACAAAAACCGTTGTTTTATTATCAGACATAACTTCTGCAACGTGAAAAAGCCAATCGTAATGCCGCACCCACTTCCTCAGGGGAACTGTCTGCCGGAATAATGACATAATCTGACTCGACAATACCTTTTCCTGTCCAAAGCTCAAGTTTTTCATGACCAGTAGGTCGTATTGTGATATTTCCATCCAGCAATTGTATACCACAATCTCGCATTCTTTTGAATAATTGACGTTTTGAACGATAACCATAAGTTTTGATTAATTCATCAATCCATTCTTTATATTGTTCATCATACTTCTCAGGCTCAAAGAAATCATCTATCTCTTCCAGAGGAATGAGCCTACTCTTGAATAACGCATCAAGAACTGCCATACCTAATTGCTCATCATCTATATCTGGAGATAGCAAATAGTAACTCCCTTGTGGATCAGCACTTAACATCCGATAACCGGAAAAAGTTTCAATGCAGTAAAAATCGCCATTAAACACGCATCTAGCATTTCGCCATCGTTTAAAAATTTCGTCCATTATTTCACCACTGTAATTTTCACAGTAAGACCTATTCAATAACCATTTAAGCCTTTTGAGATAATTAGCGGACACGTAATAGTGATTACATGTCCACTTTAATTAACTCTATAAGTCAAAGCTCATGACTAATCAGTACAAAAACCGTTGTTTTATTGTCAGACATAACTTCTGCAACGAGAAAAAGCCAATCGTAATGCCGCACCCACTTCCTCAGGGGAACTGTCCGCAGAAATTACGACATGATCAGATTCAGAAATACCATCTTCAGACCAGCCATCCAATTTTTCATGGCGGGATGGTCGTATCATTATTTGACCATCAAGCATGCAGATACCACAGCTTAACATTTTTTTAAATAATTGACGTTTTGAACGATAGCCATAAAATCCCATCATCTCAGTTATCCAATTTTTATACTGCTTATTACTTACATCATGATCAAAATAATCTCCGCATTCATCAAGCGAAATTATTCTGCTTTTTGATAAAGCATCAAGTACAGCCTTTCCTAATTCCTGATCAGATACAATTGGCTGTAATAAATGTTTGCTACCTAAGGGATCTGCTCTTAATAAGCCGTTACCTGAATAAGTTTTAACAGAGTAAAAATCTCCATTAAACATAGCGGTTGCATTTAACCCTTGTTTAAAATCTGCACTCATTATTTCACCACTGTAATTTTCACAGTAAGACCTATTCAATAACCATTTAAGCCTTTTGAGATAATTAGCAGACACATAATAGCTATTACGTGTCCACTTTAATTAATTCTATAAATCAAAACTCATGACTAATCAGTACAAAAGCCGTTGTTTTATTGTCAAACATAACTTCTGCAACGTGAAAAAGCCAGCCGTAATGCCGAACCAACTTCCTCAGGAGAACTGTCTGCCGGAATGATGACATAATCTGACTCGACAATACCTTGCCCTGTCCAAAGCTCAAGTTTTTCATGACCATAAGGTTTAATAGTTATGACACCATCTAATAAACAAATATTACAACTGTTCATTCTCTTAAATAACTGACGTCTTGAGCGATAGCGATGAAATCCCATCATCTCTGTAACCCACTGATCATACCGTTCTTTTCTTTTTTCATTGTCTAAAAAATCACCAAGACTCTCATAGGGAATAAATCGACTTTTAGAAAGAGCATTAAAAACTGCACCCCCTAATTTTTCATCAGAAGTATCAGGAGATAACATATGGTTACCCCCTAAAAGGTCTAAATTCAGTGAACGATAACCTGAATAACTTGTTATTGAATAAAAATCACCATTAAATACACATCTGGCATTTAATCCTTGTTTAAAATCTGCACTCATTATTTCACCACCGTAATTTTCACAGTAAGACCTATTCAATAACCACTTAAACCTTTTAAGATAATTAGCGGACACGTAATAGTAATTACGTGTCCACCTTAATTAACCCTATAAATCAAAGATCATATCATAACTAATCAGTACAAAAACTGTTGTTCTATCGTCAAACATAACTTCTACAACGTGAAAAAGCCAGCCGTAATGCTGTACCAACTTCCTCCGGAGAACTGTCAGCAGAAATTACGACATGATCAGATTCAGAAATACCATCTTCAGACCAGCCTTCCAATTTTTCATGGCGGGATGGTCGTATCACTATTTGACCATCAAGCATACAGATACCACAGCTTAACATTTTTTTAAATAATTGACGCTTTGAACGGTAAACATAAAACCCCATCATTTCGGTGATCCAGTTTTTATATTGTTCACTATTTGCATCATAATTAAAATAATCTCCATATTCATCAAGTGGAATTATCCTACTTTTTGATAAGGCATCAAGTACAGCCACTCCCAATTCTTGATCAGATACAATTGGCTGTAATAAGTCGTTACTTCCTAAGGGATCTGCTCCCAATAAACCGTTGCCTGAATAGGTTTGCACTGAATAGAAATCACCATTAAATTTAACTCGCGCATTTAACCCTTGTTTAAAATCTGCACTCATTATTTCACCACCGTAATTTTCACAGTAAGACCTATTCAATAACCATTTAAGCCTTTTGAGATAATTAGCGGACACGTAATAGTGATTACATGTCCACTTTAATTAACTCTACAAGTCAAAGCTCATGACTAATCAGTACAAAAACTGTTGTTTTATTGTCAGACATAACTTCTGCAACGTGAAAAAGCCAATCGTAATGCCGCACCCACTTCCTCAGGAGAACTGTCTGCCGGGATCACGACATAATCAGATTCAACAATGCCTTTTCCTGTCCAAAGCTCAAGTTTCTCATGACCATAAGGCATAATAGTTATGACTCCATCTAACAAACAGATATCACAGTTATTCATCTTCTTAAATAACTGACGTTTTGAGCGGTAACCATAAGATCTCACCAAATCTGTGATCCAATTTTTATACTGTTTATCATTTGCATCATGATCAAAATAATCACCACATTTATCAAATGGAATTATCCTACTTTTTGATAAAGCATCAAATACAGCATTTCCCAATTCTTGATCAGATACAACTGGTTGTAATAAATGTTTGCTTCCTAAGGGATCTACCCTTAATAAGCCGTTGCCTGAATGGGTTTGTATTGAATAAAAATCACCATTAAATTTAGCCCCGGCATTCAACCCTTGGTCAGGATGCTTATTCATTATTTCACCACTGTAATTTTAATGTTAACGTTCTTTTCTGTACCATAAGCAATTGCACGATTAATCTGAACCCATTGTTCAGGGGTTGTAGCCTTTGGTACTGCAATATGTACTTCACGCTGCGAAATGCGGCTAGCATTAACAATGCTACTTCCCTTCACCGCGCCTGTAAAATTAGCGACAACATCAATATTCCCTTTCATTGACGTATATATCTGCTTGGGGTCCTTTATCCGTGCAGCTGTACGTGTATCTATAGTTTTAACACTAACGGCTGTACGTGTTCCGATATCATAAAAATCAAAAGTCTTAAACCCTTCGGGTAACCGAGTACCCTTTGGCATCTTCGTAGCAACAAAATCCTCAAAAGGATACCCCTGTTTATAGTTACCTTCTCCCCACGTCATTTGGGTTTTGCTACCATCTTTTTCTACCCGATATACATACCGTATGTCTACTGTTGGGTGCGGATCTTTTGAGATGACTTTCGACAATTTAGAAGTGGCAGATGTAGACCCTTTGACCGCGCCAAGGCCACCGGCTGCCATACTGGCTATTCCAGTAACCAGTTTTCCTATCTCCAGACCCGCATTATAGGCCCCTTCCAGACCCGCTTTTTCATATTCGGCTTTGACAATATCAAGCTGCTTAAGATAGCTATCCTTTGTTGCCTGCCAGATAAAACCGGGCATATCCTCCTGAATCAACAGTGTTCTAAGCGATTCAAT